>VBKG01000333.1 GCA_005879585.1 Deltaproteobacteria bacterium
GACCTTCAAGGAGGAATCCAGTCAATGGGACTTACCGTCAACACGAACCTGGCCTCGCTCAATGCGCAGCGCCACCTCGACGAGTCGGGCGACAGCCTGACCGCGTCACTCGAGCGGCTCTCTTCGGGGCTCCGCATCAACAACGCCTCGGACGATGCCGCCGGTCTCGCGATCGCCGACAAGCTCGAGCGCGACGTGCGCGTGGCCGCGCAGGCAGTCCGGAACGCCAACGACGGCATCTCGTCGCTGGCGATCGGCGAAAAGGCGCTCGGCAAGGTGACCGACGTCCTCACGCGTCTCTCGGAGCTCGCCTCCGAGTCCGCGACGGGCACGGTCTCCGACACGCAGCGCAGCGCGATCCAGCAGGAGTTCTCGCAGCTCCTGTCGGAAATCTCGCGTATCTCGAACACCACCACCTTCAACGGCGTGCAGCTCCTCAGCGCCGGCACGACCGTCGCCGTGCAGGTGGGCCTCGACGGCACGAGCAACTCGCAGATCAGCTTCAACTCCGTCGACGGCTCGCTGTCGGGCATCCTCGCCGGGCAGACGGCCATCGCGGCATCGACGCAGGGCGCGGCCCAGTCCGCTCTCGGCGTCCTCACCTCCGCCATCGCCAACGTCGCCAACACCCGAGGGACGCTCGGCGCCTTCGAGAGCCGGCTGGTGACGGCCATCGCCGGCCTCCGCGTCGCGAAGGAGAACTTCGCGGCCGCCGAAAGCCGCATCCGCGACGTCGACGTCGCGGCCGAGACGGGTAACCTGACCCGTGCGAGCATCCTGCAGCAGGCCGGCACCGCCGTCCTGGCGCAGGCCAACCAGCGCCCGGCGCTGGCCCTCGAGCTCCTGCGCTAAGGAGCCGAGTGGACCGATCCGTACGTACGGGGCCGGGGATCTCACGATCCCCGGCCCGTTCTTCATCTGACGCGAGGGCCGCATGGCGGGCCTGATCACCGTCGGCGGCCTCGCGACCGGCCTCGACACCAACTCGATCATCGACCAGCTGGTCGCCCTCGAGAAACGGCCGGTGCAGCTGCTCGGCATCGAGGTGCAGGACGTCCAGGCCACGCAGACGTCCATCAACACGCTCGGCAGCAAGCTCGCCACGCTCCGCTCCGCGGCGCACGCGCTCGCGACGACCGACGGCGTGCTCGTCCGCGCGGCGACGTCGAGCGATACCGACGTCCTCGCCGCCGCGGCCGGCGCCGGCGCGCAGCCCGGCAGCGTGACGCTGACGGCGACGCAGCTCGCGCGCGGCTCCGTGGCGGGCGCGACCGTGGGCGTGCCGGCGG
>VBKG01000334.1 GCA_005879585.1 Deltaproteobacteria bacterium
CAACGTGGATGCGACCACCACGCTCCAGGGCCTCGTGAGCTCGATCAACGCGCTCGACGCGGGCGTGACCGCGTCGGCCGTCAACCTCGGTACGGCGTCGAGCCCGGACTTCCGGCTCGAGATCGTCAGCAAGTCGACCGGCGCGACCAGCACCGTCACCGTCACGCACGACGACACGGCGCTCGCCGTCCAGACCGCGCAGGCAGGGCAGAACGCCCAGTTCACCGTGGACGGCTTCAGCGGGACCTTCGAGCGCGAGTCGAACACCTTCGGCGACGTCCTGTCCGGCGTCACCGTCACGCTGCGCGACAAGGGCACGGCGACGGTCAGCGTCGCCGACGACGC
>VBKG01000460.1 GCA_005879585.1 Deltaproteobacteria bacterium
CGCCGAGGGGGTTGAGCGCGTAGCGCCCCGTCGTCTCCTCCTCGACGAACACGTCGAAGCTGGTGAGCGCGCGCAGCAGGCGGGCGAGCGACGGCGCGTGGGCACCGCTCGCGCGCGCCAGCTCCTCGACGCTCTTCGGTCCCGACTCGAGCAGGTCGGCGAGCCCGAGCTTCGCGGCGACGTAGACCGCCTGGGCGACGACGTTGCCAAACGCCATCGCTGCCATGCGGAACGCTTCCATCGCGGCCGCCCGGTTCAGGCGTGGATCGGTGGGCGCCGGTCGGCCCACGGCCGAGCCTGCTCGAGCTGCGCCGCGACGCGGATCAGCAGGTCTTCGCGCCCGTACGCCGCCGCGAACTGGACGCCGATCGGCAACCCGTCGTCGTTCCAGTGGAGCGGCAGCGACATGGCCGGCTGCCCCGTCAGGTTGAAGGGCATGGTGAAGCCCGCGAACTGCGTCGCCCGGACGCCCGTCGCGACGGGGTCCGCGGCCGATGGGGTGAACGTGCCGAGCGGCGGCGGCGGCTGGGGGAGCGTCGGCGTTAGCAGGAGGTCGAAGCCGGACGTCCACCACGCGGCCATGCGCCGCGTGTAGCCGTGCAGCCAGTCGACGGTCGCCAGGTACTGTTGCGAGGTGGCCATCCGGCCGAGGTCGGCGAGGGTGCGGTTCAGCGGGTCGAGGTCGTCGGGGCCGAACGGCGTCCCGGTGAGCTCGCCGAGGACGTCCACCATGCGGGCGATGTGCGTCGCGTACATCATCGAGAAGTGGTGGCCCACCTCGAGCTCGTCGAGCGCCGCCGGATGCGACGGCTCGACGGTATGGCCGAGCGACTCGAGGAGGCGCGCCGCGCTCTCGGCCGCGGCGCGACAGTCGGGATGTGTCGGCGCCGTCTCGCCGGGGAGTCGCACGAGGATGCCGATACGCAGCTTGCCCGGATCCGTGCCCACCTCCTGCGCGTACGGCCGGAGCGGCGGCGGCGCCGTGTGCGGGTCGCCCGGCTCGTAGCCGGCCAGGATATCGAGCAGCGCCGCGGTGTCACGGACCGACCGCGTCACGACGCCCTCGTGGGCAAGGCCCGCGATCGGCTCGCCGAGATCCGGTCCGAACGAGACGCGGCCGCGCGACGGTTTCAAGCCGACGAGGCCGCATTCGCTCGCCGGGATGCGGATCGAGCCGCCGCCGTCGTTCGCGTGCGCCGCGGGCACGAGTCCTGCGGCCACCGACGCCGCGGAGCCGCCGCTCGAGCCGCCCGTCGAGCGGCTCGGATCCCATGGATTCCTGGTGGGGCCGTACGCGTCAGGCTCCGTCGTCGGCAGCGTGCCGATCTCGGGAGTGTTCGTCTTGCCGAGGAACACGAAGCCGGCGGCGCGGAGGCGCGCAGCGGTGTTCGAGTCGTGCGGCGCGACGAAGCCGGCCTGCTTCAGCCGGCGGGTGCCCATGTGGTGCGGGTCGCCGGCGGAGTAGGCGAGCAGGTCCTTCAAGAGGAACGGCACTCCCCGGAACGGCCCGCGCGGCAAGTCCGGCGCGGCGGCCTGGGCACGTGCCTTCTCGAAGAGCGGGATGATGACCGCGTTGAGCTTCGGGTTGACGCGCTCGATGCGCGCGATCGCCGCGTCGACGAGGGCGGAGGGCGTGATCTCGCCGCGGCGCACGAGGTCGGCCTGGGCGACGGCGTCGAGGAAGGCGAGTTTGTCCAGCATGCGCGCACCGTACGACAGGCCGACGTTCCGGCACAAGAAGTGGTATAGCCGCGGCATGCCGATCCTCGATGCGCGCCACGACTTCGCCCATCCCGTCGAGCCGGACACGGCCTGGAGCGAGTCGTACTACTTCAACGCCTACGACCCGACAGCCGACGCCGGCTTCTTCACGCGCATCGGCGTCCGGCCGAACGAGGGCACGATGGACGTCGGCCTCTCGCTCTGGCTTCCCGGCACCGAGCTGGCGGTCGTCCGCGGCGTCCGCCCGCAGCACCAGATGACCGACAGCGACCTCGCGGTGGCCGGCGTCCGCTACGTGCGTCTCGAGCCGATGGCGCACTGGCGCCTCACCTGCGACGCCGAGGCGATCGTCGTCGATGTGGAGGCGAAGCGTGCACCGCGGCCGGCGCACGTCGTCATGGACGTCGAGTTCCGCGCCCTCACACCCGCCGTCGGGAGCGACGGGCAGGGGCGGTCCGGAGCGGGCGCCAGCGCCGAGACGCGGCAGCACGTCGGCAAGGGGCATCTCGAGCAGGCCGGGCGCTGGAGCGGATGGATCGACGTCGACGGCGCGCGCCACGAGCTCACCCGGGCGCGCGGCAACCGTGACAAGTCGTGGGGGCCGCGCCGCTGGGGCGGGCCCACCATGTGGCGCTGGTTCTCGGTGAACGTCGGCGACGACGTCCATTTCGGTGGCATCCGCATCGGTACCGGAGCCGGCGAGCTCCATCGCGGCTGGGTGTGGCGCGACGGCGGATTCGCGAGCATCCGGGCGTGGGACGTGCGGACGGAGCTCGAAGCTGACCGCCTCACGCATCGCGTGACGCACGTCCGCGCGACGGACGCGCAAGGGCGGGTGCACGCGCTCCGCGGCGATGTCCTGCGGGTCGCGTCGCTGCCGCAGCACGGCGACCGGCGGACGCTCCTCAACGAGGGCCTGGCCCGCTGGACCTACGAGGGCCGCGAGGGCTTCGGCATCGCCGAGTATCTCCACCAGCTCGACGCGGACGGCCGTCCGGTCGTGCCGATCGAGTGACGGCCCTACAGGCTCACCTCAACGCGGACCCGGCGGCCAGCCTCGCGTCGTCCGCCTCGCGATCGCCGTGTAGACGTCTCGCCTGTGCAGGACGCCGTACACGCGGACTTCGCGTCCGACGATCTCGTAGACGACCCGGTGGTCGCCGACCCGGAGCTTCCAGTAGCCGCGGAGTGACTGGCGTAGGCGCTGTCCGTATCGATCGGGCGCCTGAGCGAGACGCTTCTCCACGGCGGTGAGGATCCGCTCGCGGACGTTCGCCGGAAGTCGCCGAAGGTCGTCCGGGAACTCGGGGTGGAAGAGCGTCGAGAAGGACGCGTCGTCCGGCACGGGCGGACGTCGCCTACCGGCCCTTGAGCTGTGCGCGGACTTCGGCCGCGGTCAGCGCCGTCTTGGGATTCCAGGAACGGCGGCGATTCTCGGCGAGGTCGTCGAGCGCGCGATCCTCGTGCAGTT
>VBKG01000098.1 GCA_005879585.1 Deltaproteobacteria bacterium
ATTCTCGAGGTCGATCTTCCCGGACGGGGCGACGCCGATCGCCTGGAGCGTGATGTTGCCCCCGACCGCACCGCTCGCCGTCGACGTGCTGGCGCTGATGCCGCTGCTCGTGCCGCCGAGCAGCGTGATGCTGCCGGAGGCGACGACCGTCGTACCGGATATACGACCCGCGGTGATGCCGATGTTCCCCGCGCCCGCCGCGCTCGTCGTCCCGTCCGCGGTGATGGCCTTCGAGATCGTCACGTCGCCGTCGGAGTTGACGAGGATCGACCCCGCGCTGGCGCCGTCCGCCGAGACCGGGTTGGCGTTCGACTGCACGACGAAGCCGCCGGACCCGAGGGTCAGGATGATGATGCCACCCGGCCCCGCCGTCCCGCCGTCCGCAGTGAGCTTGCCGGTGCTGCCCACCGTGAACTTGTGGGCGCGGATCTCGTAGGCATTGGCGCCGCCGACGAAGCCGCCGCTCTGCACCGTGACGTCGCGCGTGCCGAAGTCGAACGTGCACGTCGCTCCCGGGGTGGGCGGCGTCACGCTCACCGTGCGGCTGATCGTGCACGCGCTCGCGGTGCACGAGGCCGTGCAGGCTCCGCCGCATCCCGACATCACCTCGGCGGCGGTGCACGCGGCCATCGCCCGTCGCACCGGCGCGACCGCCAGCAGAAGCAAGGCCGCGATCAGCGCGCGGCTCACCGGCACTCTCCCATCATGCCGATGCGGCACTGAATGAGCGGCGCCATGCCCGCCATCATCTGCGACTGCTTGCCGTAGTCGGCCATCACGCCGCGGTTGTCCTCGCCGTGGTTTCCGCCGCCGTCGACGACGCCCTTGCCCATGACCCAGATGCCGAGGCTTGCCGTTGCCGCTCGCGGTCGCGCCGACCACCTGGTGCATACCGCCCTGCAACCAGAACCCGACGCCCGCGTTGCCGACCGCCTCGTTGCCGAAGCCGCCGCCGACGTGGGTGCCCATGCCCGTGAGCTTGAAGCCGTGGCGGCCGTTCCGGGACGCGCGGTTCCCGTCGAGCGCGTAGTCCACGCCGTCGAGCGCGAAGCCGTTTCGCCCGTTGCCTTCCGCGACGGAGCCGACGACGGTGAAGCCCGCGCCGCGCGCCAGGAGCCCGTCGAGGCGGTTCTCCGCCACGCGGACGTTCACCGCGCTGCGCAGCGCCTGCGTGCCGTTGGCGACGACGCCGATGCCGAAGTGCTCGACCGAACCGGGCCCGACGAGCAGCAGGCTGCCACGCACGACGAGGATCCCGACACCCTGTCCGTTGCCCGCGATCGTCCGGCCGTCGAGATCGAGGGTCACGGGGCCGGCGGCTGCGACGAGCAGCCCGTTCGACGGGCATGACGCCGTCGTCACCTCGTCGGCAGGCCCGAGGACGTGCGAGGAGACGAGCAGGTCGCCGCACGCGCAGGCGACGTGCTTGCCTTTCCCGTCGACGTCGTCGCCGCACGGACGGATGGCGGTTGCGGGTGCGACGAGCGCGAGCAGCAGCGTGAAAGTGAAGAAGCTTCTCATGCTGAGCATCGGCCGGCTCCACCTACAACATCGGCGGCCGCTCTGCATACCCCCTTTTGGGACATGCGCACCCGTACCTTCGGACGGGCGGTGCGCAATTGACCCCGCTCCACCCGCCGCCTATCGTCCCGTCGCGCGACGATGGCACGGAGCGCGGCACCGGATGCGGTCGAGGCCATCCAGCGGCAGCTCCGCCGCGTCCGACGGCGACGGAACCTCCGCGAGCTGCAGCGCGCCATCTACCTGCTGATCGCCGTCGTCGCGGCGGCAATGGCCGGCCTCGTCCTGCTCGCCCTCCGCGCCTCGCCGGGCGCCTTCGCGGAAGGCGCCGTCGCCGCGGGCGGCATCGCGCTCTTCGCCGCCGTCGGCGTCCTGTGGCGAGGTCACCGGAGGTGGGTGGCACGGCAGGGAGCGCCACGCTGGATCGACCGTGAGACCCGGCTCGGCGGCCGGCTCGTGACCCTCGTCGAGATCCATCGGCGCGGGGAGGTGGCGGCCCCGTTGTTCCCGCTGCTCGTCGAGCAGAACGTCGCCCGCCTCTCCGTCTGGCACCCCGATCGTGTCGTGCCGCGCCGCGTCCCGCGCGGCGCGCTCGCGGCTGCCGGGAGCGCCGTGGCGCTGCTCGGGATCGTCGTGGCGCTCGGGCCCCGCCTCGTCCCGCCGCCGCCGGTCGTCGGCGCCGAGCGGCCGCCGGGGGGCATCGAGCCGGTCGATCTCACAGCGGACCGGCTGGCACTCGCGCCGGCGAACGGCGACGACGATGCGGCGGAGACGTCGAATGAGGAGTCGGCAGCAGCGCGGCTGCAGGAAGGCATCCGGCGCGCCCTCGCCCCCGCGCCGACGGACGAGCCGCCCGGCTCCGGTGGCGCGGCGGCGAGCGACGGCGGCGCCGAGGAGTCGCCGGGGGGCATCGAGCCGGTCGATCTCACAGCGGACCGGCTGGCACTCGCGCCGGCGAACGGCGACGACGATGCGACGGAGACGTCGAATGAGGAGTCGGCAGCAGCGCGGCTGCAGGAAGGCATCCGGCGCGCCCTCGCCCCCGCGCCGACGGACGAGCCGCCCGGCTCCGGTGGCGCGGCGGCGAGCGACGGCGGCGCCGAAGAGTCCCGGCCGGCGCCAGGGGAGCTCGCGGCGCGCGGCGACGAAGCCGGGAACGAGAGTTCGGACCGGGGGGCGCGCGTGGCGGCGGAGCCGCGCGATGACGCGCAAGGCCACGGCCTCCTCGAGCAGCCGCACGACGGCGATGACGACGCCGGACGCGCGGACGGCGCGGCGAGCGGGGCGGGACGCGATCTCGATCCGAATCTCTTCGGTGCTCCGAGCGCCCCCGGTTCGGGCCCGAACGAGCGCTTCGCGCTGTCCCTCGCTGCGCGCGTCCACGCCCGAGCCGGAGGGCCGGGCGGAAGCGGCGATCCGTCGGCGCCACCCGTCGCGCGCCCGCCCGCGGGGCTCGCGCCGGGACAGCGGGCCGCGGCCGCCATGCCGCGCATGCCGGTGCCCGCCGCCTACGAAGCCGTCGTGCGAGCGCTCTTCGCGCGCGAGAGCCCGCCGTGAACGCGGCCGTCGCCGCCGAGGCCATCCGCGACTTCCAGGAGACCTTCACGGCCGTCCGGCGCGAGATCGGCAAGGTGGTGGTGGGGCACGAGAGCGCCGTCGAGCTGATCCTGACCGCGTTCTTCGCGGGCGGCCACGTTCTCATCGAGGGCGTCCCAGGGATCGGCAAGACGCTGATCGTCCGCTCGCTCGCCCAGGCGCTCGATCTGAGCTTCAGCCGCGTGCAGTTCACCGTCGACCTCATGCCCGCGGACATCACCGGCACGCGGATCGTCAGCGAGGGCACCGACGGGCGGCGCGAGTTCGTCTTCGTCCCGGGTCCCGTGTTCGCCCACGTGCTGCTGGCCGACGAGATCAACCGCGCGACGCCGAAGACGCAGTCGGCGCTCCTCGAGGCGATGGCCGAGCAGCAGGTGACGGTGGCGGGAAAGACCTACCCGCTGGCGCCGCCGTTCTTCGTGCTCGCGACGCTCAACCCGATCGAGATGGAAGGCACCTACCGCCTCCCCGAGGCCCAGCTCGATCGCTTCTTCTTCAAGGTGGTGCTCGACTACCCGAGCGAGGTCGAGCTCGAGCGGATCCTCGGCACGACGACCGGCGCCGAACCGTCGACGGTGAGCCCTGTCCTCGGGCGCGACAGCGCCGCGGTGCGTGTGGAGCACCTGAAACAGCTGGTGCGGCAGGTGCTCGTCGCGCCGCACATCGAGCGTTACGTCGCGACGCTGGTGCGCCTCACGGGCACCGAGGACACCGCGACGCGCTACGTGGCGTACGGGTCGAGCCCACGTGGCGGGCAGGCGCTCATCCTCGGCGCCAAGGTGCTCGCGCTGCTCGACGGCCGCCCGCACGTCACCGTCGATGACGTCGACCGCGTGGCGCTGCCCGCGTTCCGTCACCGGCTGGTCCTCAACTTCGCGGCGGGTGCGGCGGGCGTGGACGCGGACCAGATCGTCACCCGCGTGCTCGCCTCGGCGCGGCGCGCGCGGCCATGACCGTCGCACCGTTCCGCGGCCTCGTGCTGCGCGTCCGCGGCGGGATCGGCGAGCGTCTCGGCGAGCGACGGTTTCCCGGCCGTCCGGAGGCGTCCGGCATCGAGGTCGAGGCGTACCGCACGTACGCGCCGGGCGACGACCTCCGGCACCTCGACTGGAACGCTTTCGGGCGCCTCGACACGCTGCTCGTCCGCCGCTTCACCGCCGAGCGCGAGGTGCTCGTGCACCTGCTCCTCGATTGCAGCGCCTCGATGGCCGTGCCGGCGCGCGACGGGAAGCTCGCCGTCGCGCGCGAGCTCGCGACGGCGCTCGCCTCGATCGCGCTCGCGGGCAACGACGCCGTGCGGGTCACGCTGCTCGACGGGAACGGCGACCCGCGCGCTACCCCCGTGCACCGTGGACCGATGCTCTCTCGCGTGCTCGAGTTCCTCGCCGCCGCCGAGCCGCGCGGCGCCCTCGCGCTCGGCGCGGCGCTGGCCGAACACGCCCGGCGGCATCCCCGCCCCGGCGTGGCGCTCATCGTCTCCGACTTCATGACGGACCCGGCCGAGCTCGAGCGCGGCCTCCTCGCGCTCCGCGAACGGCACTACGGCATCGTGCTGCTCCACGTCCTCGGCGCCGGCGAGCTCGATCCGGGCCGCGACTTCCGCCACGGCGTGCTGCGCGACGTCGAATCGGGCGCCACCCATCCGATCGCGCTCACGCGTGCCGTGCGCGAGCGGTACGCGGCGCTCCTCGCCGCCCACCTGGCGGCGCTCGAGGCCATGGCCACGCGCGTGCACGCGGCCTATGCCCGGATGAGTACGGCCACGAGCGTTCACGAGCTCGTCACCGGCGATCTCGCCCGCCTGGGCGTCGTCGGGCGGCGATGAACCTGGGCTTCCTGAACCCGGCGGGCGCGGCCGGTCTGGCGGCGGTCGCGGCGCTCATCGTCCTCTATCTCTACGACCGCCGCCGGCGGGTGATCCCCGTCGGCACGCTCTTCCTCTGGAAGCAGATCCCGGCAAGCCCGCTCGACCGCCGCCGCTTCCGGCCCGACGCGCTCTTCATCCTCCAGCTCATTCTTCTGCTCGCGCTGGTCGGCGGCTACCTGCGTCCCTACCTCGAGCGCGGCGCCGGCCGCGTGCCCGCGGGCCGGCTCGCGCTGGTCCTCGACGTGTCCGCGAGCATGCAGGCGCGCGAAGGGGGCACGACGCGGTTCGACGCCGCCCGCCGCCGTGCCAGGGCGCTGCTCGACGGGCTCGCGGCCGGCGACCAGGCGATGCTGATCACCGCGGCGGACCGGGCCCACGTCGTTTCGGGCTGGACCGCGGACCGGGCGAAGGTCCGCGAGCAGCTCGACGCGCTCGTACCGCTCGACACCGCGACGCGTCTCGGCGCGGCCCTGGAGCTCGCGCTCGGCGAGGCGCAGGCGCGGCCCGGGACCCGCGTCGCCATCTTCACCGACCTGCCGCGCGAGGCGAGCGGCGTCGCCGTTGACCGCCTCGCTGCCGTCGACTACGTGCAGATCGGGCGGACGGACGACAACCTCGCCATCGCCGGCGTGGTCGTCGACCAGCCGCCCTTCGCGTCTCTCGCCGACGTCACGGTGACGGTGCTCGTCCGCAACCACGGACACACCGCGCGGAGCACGGTCGTCGAGGCGAGCATCGAGGGCGAGCCGTGGATGCGGCGGCCGCTCGTGCTCGGCGCGCGGGCGAGCGTTCCGGTGCTCCTGACCGCGCCGCGGCGTCCTGGCGTCGTCACCATCCGGCTCGTCGTCGACGACGCACTCGCCGTCGACAACCGGGCGCTCGCCTGGATCGCCCCTGCCGCGCCGCTCGATCTCCTCGTCGTGACCGACGCGCGCGAGGCCGCGGCGGCTTTCGAGGCGATCGGGCATGCGGTGGCGGACAGCCGGGTCCACGTCGTGAACCGCGCGCGCTACGAGGAGGAGCCGCTCGCCGGCTATCGCGCGGCCGTGTTCGACGGGTTCGTCCCGGCCTCGGCCATGAACGCCCTCTACGTCGCGCCGCCGCCGGGCAACGCCGTCTGTCCGACCGACGGGATGGCGGACGCGGCGGCGGTCGTCGACTGGGAGCCGGAGCACCCCGCGCTCAGCGGATTCGAAGGGCTGCAGGCGCTGCGTCTCGGTCCGGTGCGCCGGCTCGCCACGCCCGCCTGGGGCGTTTCGATCGTCCGGGCGGCGGCGCGCGGCGGCGACTTCCCGCTGCTCGTCGCGGGGGAGCAGCGCGGGCGCCGCGTCGCCTGCCTCGCGAGCGGTCTCGGGCCGTCGATCGAGTCCGCCGACGGTGTGCCGCTGGTCCTCCTGACGCTCGGCACGCTCCGCTGGCTGTCGGACGCCGGTACACCGCGCGTGCTCACGGTCGAGACCGGAGTGCCCGTCGCCGCCGACGTCGCGGTCGCGGCGCCGGTGACGGGCGTGCGCGTCGCCGCCGACGTGCCCGTGCTCGTCGCGGAGCGGACGGGCCCGCATCGGGTCGGCGACGCGCTCGTGCTCGCGAACCTCTTCGACGACCGCGAGTCCGACATCGGACGCGACGGCAATCGGACGTGGGCCGCGCGGATGCCGTTCGCGTCGCCGCCCGCGACCCCGGGGCGACACGAGATCGACTGGTGGCTCTATGCGGTCGCCGCCGCGCTCCTCGGCGTCGAGTGGCTCGTCTGGCTCGCCACGGAGGCCCGGTGACGCTGCCGTTCGGTGTCGGCGCGCTCCGATTCGCGTGGCCTGCCGCGCTGCTCGGCCTCGTCCTCGTGCCGCTCGTCTTCCTCCGCGCCCGGCATGCGCTCGCCGGCGCCGCATGCCGGTCGGCGGCCGTGCTGGCCGTCGTCCTGGTGCTCGCCGGCGCGCACCTGGAGACCAGCCGGCCCCGGCACGGCGCCTGCGTGCTCGCGGCGGTCGACGTCTCGGCGAGCGTCCAGGACGCGGCGGTCGACGCGGCGCGGACCTTCCTCGGCCGGCTGCTTCGGACGCTCGGGCCCGACGACGTGGTCGGCTCCGTCGCGTTCGCCGCCCGCGCTCGCACGGTGGCGCGTCCGGCGCCGCCCTCGTCCGTCACGTCGCTTCTCCCCGCGCGCGCCGACGCCGATCCCGACGCCGACGACACCGACCTCGGCGCGGCGCTCGAGGCCGCCGCCCCGCTCTGTCCCGGTGGCAAGCAGCCCGCGCTCGTGCTCTTCACCGACGGCAACGAGACCCAGGGGAGTCTGCTCGGCGAGATCGCGCTCGGCGGTCCGTCGCTGCCGATCTTCCCCGTGGTGCCGCCCGCCGCGGCGCTGCCGGCAGCCACCGTCCGCCGCCTGCTGGCGCCCGCCTTCGCGCCCGAGCGGAGCGTCATACCGGTCTCGGTCGTGCTCGAGAGTCGCGCCGCGAAGCCGCTGCCCGCCGTGCTCGAGGTCCGCGCCGACGAGGAGCAGGCGGCTCCGGTGCCGGTCGAGGTGTCGCCCGGCGCGAGCGTCGTCGAGCTGCCCTATCGCTTCCGCGCCGAGGGCGAGTTTCTCCTGGGCGCGCGTCTCCTGCTGCCGCCCGGCCAGCCGCCCGCTCCGGCGCCGGCGGCCGTGCCGATCACCGTGACGCCGCCGGCCCGCGTCCTGCTCGTGAGCGAGGGGCCGCGGCCGGTCGTCGCGACGGCGCTCGCCCGCAGCGGCGCGGACGTCGACGTCGTGCCGCCGGCGGCGCTCCTGGCGCACCTGACCGAGCTCGCGGACTACCATGCCGTCGTGCTCGACGACGTGGCGCGCGGCGCCCTCGGCGACCAGACGCTCGAGCGACTGCGGCTGTACGTCGCGCGCGGCGGCGCCCTGATCGCGACGGGGGGGCCACGCCTGTTCGCCGATCCGGGCTTCGCCCGGAGCCCGCTCGCGCGCCTGCTGCCGGTGACCATCGAGCCGCCGTCGGCAGCGCCGAAGAGCCGCGAGCCGATCGCGCTCTATCTGTTGATCGACCGCTCGAACAGCATGGGCTACTCGAGCAGCAATCCGAGCGTCCAGTTCGGCGACAAGATGGAGTACGCCAAGCGGGCCGCGATCGCGGTCCTCGACCAGCTCGGCCCGTCCGACCTGGTGGCAACCATCGCATTCGATTCGCAGCCCTACGAGCTCGGCCCGCTGCGTCCCGTCGCCGAGAGCCGCGCCGCGCTGCGCGCCGCCATCGAGCGCATCCGGTACGGCGGCGGCACGGATTTCAAGGACGCGCTCGACATCGCCCGGAGGAACCTCCTCGACTCCGGCCGGCACGTCCGCCACGTGATCCTGCTGACCGACGGTGACACGAACCGCCACCCCGAGGACCACGCCGAGCTCATCGCCGCGCTCGCCCGCGCCGAGATCACGGTCACGACCATCCGCATCGGCTCCGACACCGTCAACCTCGAGCTCCTGAAGACGATCTCGCGCGCGACCGGCGGCGAGTTCCATCACGTGGAGCACGTCGAGGCGCTGCCGCAGCTCATGCTGCGCGACACGCGCCGCCTGATCGACCCGACGGCCGGCCTCGAGGACGCCGCGGCGCGCGTCGCCACGCCGGGCTCGCTGCTCGCGGGCCTCGCCGAGGCGGAGCTGCCGCCCGTCGGGCGCTGGGCGCCGACGCGCCTCCGGCCGGGCGCGGAGCTCCGGCTCTACGTCGACGCCGGCGACCGGCGCGACCCGCTCCTCGCGACGTGGCAGCACGAGCTCGGCCGGGTGGCCGCCCTGCCCGTCGACTTCGAGAACGGCGCGCCCGCCTGGCCCGCCTGGCGCGGCTTCGGGAAGCTCTGGTCGCAGCTGCTCCTCTGGACGATGCCGCCGGCACGGCCGTCGGACCACCGCCTCGAGGCGCGGCGGCTCGACGACGGCGCGCTCGTGCGTCTCGAGACCGCTGCCGACGCCGCCGGCCCCTTCGCGCTGCGTGTCCCGGGGATCGGCGAGGTGCCGCTGCACCCGGTCGGCCGCCGCGCCTTCGCCGCCGTCGTGCCGAACCTCGAGCCCGGCGTCCACGTCTGCCGCCTGGTGTCGGCGGCGGGCGACGAGCCGCTCCGTCTCGTCGTCCCCGCGCGCTCGCCGAGCGGCCGCGAGCTCCGCGCGCAAGGGCCGAACCTGACGCTGCTCGCGCGCGCCGCGGCGCTGACCGGTGGCCGCCTCGGCGCGGAGCCGCGCGACGTCGTGGGCGCGCGTGCCGGCGCCCGCCGGCGTCGTGTGCCGCTGGCGCCCATCCTCGTCCCGCTGGCGCTCGTCCTCGTCGTCGCCGACGTCGCCGCGCGCCGGCTCGGCCGCTAGCGCTCCGCGGGTGTGGCCGGCGGCTGCGCCGATCGCGACGGTGCGGCCTGCTGCCGGAGGTACGCCTCGATGAAGACGTCGAGGTCGCCGTCGAGCACCGCGTCGGCATTGCCGATCTCGGTGTTCGTACGGTGGTCCTTCACCATGCGATAGGGCTGCAGGACGTAGGAGCGGATCTGATGGCCGAAGCCGATCTCCTTCTTGCCCTTCGTCAGCTCCGACATCTTCTCCTGCTGCCGCTCCTTCTCGAGCTCGTAGAGGCGCGCCTTCAGGACCTTCATCGCCATCGACTTGTTCTTGTGCTGCGAGCGCTCGTTCTGGCAGGCGACGACGATGCCCGAGGGGAGATGCGTGAGGCGGACCGCGGAGTCGGTCTTGTTCACGTGCTGCCCGCCAGCGCCGCTCGAGCGGTACGTATCGACCCGCAGGTCCTCGTCGCGGATGTCGATCTGGATCTCCTCCTCGATGTCGGGGAAGACGAAGACCGAGGCGAATGAGGTGTGGCGGCGGGCGTTGGCGTCGAAGGGCGAGATGCGGACGAGACGGTGAATGCCGGCTTCGGCCTTCACGTAGCCGTACGCATACGACCCTTCGACCGTGAAGGTGGCGCTCTTGAGACCCGCACCCTCACCGGGCTGGAACTCGACGAGCTCGACGCGGAAGCCGCGGCGCTCGCACCAGCGGAGGTACATGCGCAGCAGCATCTCGGCCCAGTCCTGCGCCTCGAGCCCGCCGGCGCCGGGGTGGATCTCGACGATCGCGTTGCCGCCGTCGTGCTCGCCGCCGAGGAGGCGGAGGAGCTCGAGCTCGGCGAGGCCGTGCTCGACCTCCTCGACCTTCGCGGTGAGCTCGCCGAGCGCCTCGGACGCGCCCTCCTCGGCAAGCTCGAGGAAGACCTGCGCCTCGTCGACGCCTTGGCGCTGGCGCCGAAAGCGCTCGATCGCGTCGCGCACGGCGGCCGTCTCGCGGCCCACGGCCTGGGCCTTCTCGGCATCCTTCCAGAAATCCGGCGCGCCGGCCTGCTCGCTCAGCTCCGCCGCACGGCGCTCGAGAGCCGGCAGGTCAAAGATGCCTCCCGAGCTCGGCGACGCGATGGTGAAGCGCGCGCACGCGGTCGCGCAGAGCGGCGAGCACGAGGTCGTCGGTCATGGGGCGGTCGCGTGCCATGCGGCGGAGCTTACCCGAAGGCGGCGTGCGCCGCGAGCCACGTCATGGGGTGCCGAGGCTCTCGGCGCCGAGGGTCTCCGCGCGGGCGAAGTGCCGCTGGCCCTCGTCGGCCTTTCCGAGGCCGTCACGGTAGACGAAGCCGAGGAGCTGCTCGACGCCGGCATCCTTCGGATAGACGGTCGCGAGCCGCTCGAGCACCGTCGCCGCATCGGCATCGCGGCCGAGCTCGTGCGCGACACGCACGAACGGGAGCGCGATGAGATTCTCGTACCGCGCCGGCAGCGTCGGCTGATCGGGTCCGGCATACGCATGGTCGAGGGCGCTCTCGAGCTCGTCGTACGCATGCCGCTGGTCGCCGCGTTCGTAGTAGGCGCGTGCGGCCATGAAGAACTCGTCGGGACGATACCGCGACTGGCGCTCCGCCGTGGGCAGGAGATGGGCGGAGATGACCCCGATGGCCAGCGCGGTCGCCCCGGCGATCGCCGCGGGACGCCAGCGGCCGTCGGCGATCTCCCGTGCGAGCCACACGACCGCCATCGCGGCGTAGACGAGCAGCACCGCCGCGATCGGCAGGCGGTAGCGTCCGGCGATCGTCCCGTACATCAGCCCGCCGACGGTGGCGATCAGGAAGTACCAGAGGAGCCGGTGGCGGGCCGCGTTCCGCCGATCGAGAATTAGCCCGAGCACGCCGAGCGCCACCACCACGTCGTAGCGCAGCGAGAATCGGAGCACCGGCGAGCGGTCGGCGAAGTAGTACCAGTTGACGTCGTCCATCGCCTCGTAGCCCGCGAAGATCGCGCGCAGCTTGAGCCACTCGTTGGCGAGGAGCCGCTTCCAGTCGCCCTCGTAGGTGGCGAGCGTGAGGCGGATGGCGCGTCCGAGATGGCCGTCGGCCTGCTCGAGGACGGTGCGCGTCGCCGCGGGGATCTTGACGCCGATGACCGCCGTGTCGACCGCGTTGCCGATCAGGAAGATCTCGACGGCGCGCGTCGAGAAGGACAGCGGCGGCGCGCCGACCGCCACGTTCCGCGCGACGAGCGGCGCGAAGGCGAGCGCCGCTCCCGCGACGAAGGCGAGCGAGACCCGCCCGAGCGTCCGCGGCCGCGTCCGGAACCGCTGCACGAGCCACAAGGCGACGAACGGCGCGAAGAGGAGCGCCGACTCGCGGGCCAGCACGGCGGCCACGAAGAACATCCCGGCGACGAGCCAGCGGCCGGCCGATTCCTCACATCGCGTGAGCCACCAGAGGAGCAGGAGCGACGTGGTCACCGCCAGCGAATCGCGGATGAGAAACGGCTCGTGCAGCAGGAGCGGCCCGTAGAGCGCCGCGCCGAACCCCGCAATCGCCGCAACGGCGGGGCCGAAAAGGCGCGCGGCGAGGAGGTAGACGAGCGCCACGCTCGACACGCCCAGGAGCGCCTGGCAGAGGCCGACGCCCCAGAAGCCGTCGCCGGCGACCCGCCGCATGGCCGCGAGCGTGTAGGGATAGAGCGGCGCCTGGTAGAAGACGTGCGGCCCACCCCACCACCGCTGCCAGGTCTCGACCGGCGCGATCTCGTGCATCCAATCGGTGTCCTCGTGCACAGTGTCGCGGCCGAGGACGTCGCCCTGCAGGATGCGGCCCGACCAGGTCCAGTTGAAGGCCATGTCGGCTTCCGACCACGTGCGCTGGTAGTCGGCGATGGGGAGCCGGGAGACCACGCCGAGGTTGGCGAGGCGGACGGCGGCGGCGACGGCGAGGATGATTAGGAACGTCCGGGTCACGAGGCTCGCTTGCGCGATCTGGGTTCAGGCGTCAATGGCAGACGCTCTCAGTCCAGAGTCGGAGCGAGCCTAGCAGCATCCGGGTTCGGCCGAACCCGCGGAGCGGCCTTTCGTCTTCTGGAGGAATTCCTGCGCCCACCTCCGCCAGCTCTCGGACATCCGAGGCACCGCAAGCAGCCGGTCGACCTCGTCGCGATCACGGGTGTAGATGCGAAACACGTCCCGGATGGTGAGATCGTGCCCCGGTCTCTCGACGACCCGGACATACCCGCGGCTCGGACACCTCGAGAACCGCTGTTCCTACTTGCCAACGCTCTCCGACGAGCGCGTCGTTGACCTCGATCCCTTCCGTCGTGAGATTTTCGCCGAACTCACCGTATCCAAGCGCGCGACCGATGTTTCGTTCCCACCAGCGCGTGTCCTCGATCGCGTACGCGTACACTGCTTTGTCGGGTCCCCCGTGCGCTCTGCGATCGGCTTGCTCGTCGCCGGCGAGATTCACACCGCGCGCTGGGACCCGACCGGACACAGGCGATTTCCAGATGGCACTCTTCGCGGGACGACCACCGTAGTCGAACTCGCGCACGGTGCCGACGTTGACCGAGATGACCTTTCCGGCGGGCGTCGTCATTGGCCCAACGTGACGGGGCCTCTTACCACCAGCCGCCGCGGGAGCCGCCCATGTAAAGCGCGGCAAACGCGAGCAGAAAACCGGGCGCAACCGTGTAGATCATCCGCCAGGTGAAGCGTTTGGCTTCGAAGGGAGACTCGATCTGGCAGCGACGCTCTACGAGGACGTAACAAACGAGGTTGAACATGATAGCGCCCAGACCCGCTCCCACCTTCCACGCGACACCCGCGTCCCAGCCCATGCGTGCCCACAGGGCGACCCCGGTTCCGGCGACGGCAGCGAGCACGGGCAGCTCGAGGTAGCGGTCGGTCCAGCGGTGCAGGAGCGCCGCGCTGCGCACGTCGATCTTGCCGCTAACGCCAGCCGCCTCGAAGAGCACCTCGACCGCGACCAGCCCGGCCCAGAACGCAATCGCGATCACATGCCCCGTGACAAGACCGTCCATACACCTTTCTCGTTCCTATGGTCAGTCACGTTCGGGCGCGCCGAGCGGGAAGAGTGGACGATACGGCCGCGCCTCATCCACCGCCCGTGCAACGGAA
>VBKG01000461.1 GCA_005879585.1 Deltaproteobacteria bacterium
CGCTCGAGCTGCTCGCCGTCGTGCTCGAGCGCGAGGAGGAGCTGAAGCTCGGCCTGCTCACGTACCGGCGCGCGCTCGCGTGGTATTGCCTCGAGGAGACGGGCGCGCCGCCGGAGGTGCTGCGCGGCCGTGCGCGGCCGACCCTCCGCCAGGCCTGGCGAGCCCTTGCCGGTGCACCCCGCGTGCTCTTCAGGTTGCTGCCGGCGGAGGTCCGACGCGCGCGGCAGGACGGGCTCACCGCCCAGGTCGACGCTTGTATCCGCGGCCACTGGGATGCCGTCCGGGACCGGCCGGTCCCGCTGGACGAGCTGGGCCTCCGGCCGCGGACGGATGGCCGGTGACACCCGCGAGACGCACCGCGGCGGGCTTATGAAATAGTTTTCGGAACGACACGCCGCCGTGATATCTGGCGCGTCATGGCGCGCGTCCGCATCGCCTGGATACTCGTCCTGCTCGCGGTCGTTCCCGCCGCCGCGGGATTCGTCACCTTCGAGAGCGGGCAGGTCCGTCCGCTGGCGCTGTCTCCCGACGGCACGCACCTTTTCGCCGTCGACACACCCGACGACCGTCTCGAGATCTTCACGGTCGGCAGCGGCACCCTGACCCATGTCGACCATGTCGACTCGGTGACGGTCGGACTCGAGCCGGTCGCCGTCGCCGCGCGGACGGACAGCGAAGTGTGGGTCGTGAACCACCTCTCGGACAGCGTCAGCATCGTCGACGTCGGCTCGAGCCCGCCGCGCGTGACGCGGACGCTCGAGGTGGGCGATGAGCCGCGCGACATCGTCTTCGCGGGCGGCGGCCGGGCCTTCATCACGACCGCGCGCCGTGGCCAGCACGGTGGGGTATTCGCGAACCCGCAGTCGGCGGGCATCGGCCGGGCCAACGTGTGGGTGTTCAATCCGGACGGCACGCTGCTGACGATCGTGACGCTGTTCGGCGACACGCCACGCGCGCTCGCGGTCAGCCCGGATGGGAACACGGTCTATGCGGCGGTCTTCCATTCCGGCAACCGCACGACCTCGCTCTCCGAAGGTGCGGTGTGCGACGAGGGAGCGAGCGCCCCGCCATGTACCGTCGGAAACGCCGCCGGGGGGTTCTTCACCGCGCCGGGTGGCCTTCCCGCGCCCAACACGAACTTCGAGGGCACCGCGCGTCCGGAGACGGGGCTCATCGTCAAGCTCAACCCCAGCACGAGCCGGTGGGAGGATGGCCTCGGGCGCAACTGGAGCCCGGCCGTCCGCTTCTCCCTGCCCGACGAGGATGTGTTCGCGATCGGCGCCGCGGCCACGCCCCCCGTGCAGACGAACGTCTTCGCGGGCGTCGGGACAGTGCTCTTCAACATGGCGACGAACCCCGTCTCCGGGAAGGTCTACGTGAGCAACACGGACGCGCGGAACGAAGTGCGCTTCGAGGGACCGGGCACCTTCGGTGGAAGCACGGTGCGTGGCCACCTGCACGAGGCGCGCATCACGGTCCTCGACGGCGCCGCCGTCGTTCCGCGCCACCTGAACAAGCACATCGACTACGGCGTGGTTCCGAGCCCCGCGGGCGTCAAGGAGAAGAGCCTCGCGATCCCGAACGGCCTGGCCGTCTCTGCCGACGGAGCCACGCTCTACGTCGCGGCCTTCGGCTCGAGTGCGATCGGTGTCCTCAGCACCGCGGCCCTCGACGACGACAGCTTCGTGCCCGACGCGGCGAGCCACATCGCCGTGAGCGGCGGCGGCCCGAGCGGGATCGTGCTCGACGAGGTGCGCCACCAGCTCTACGTCCTCACCCGCTTCGACGATGCCATCTCGATCATCGACACGCAGACGGCGAGCGAGGGACCGCACGTCCCGCTGCACAATCCCGAGCCGGCGAGCGTCGTCGCCGGGCGGCCGTTCCTCTACGACGCCACCATCACGTCGAGCAACGGCGAGGCATCGTGCGCCAGCTGTCACATCTTCGGCGACTTCGACAGCCTCGCATGGGACCTCGGGAATCCCGACGACGTCGTGCGCGCGAACCCGAATCCGTTCCGGCTGGGCGGTCCGGGGACGTTCCATCCGATGAAGGGTCCGATGACGACGCAGAGTCTCCGCGGGCTCGCGAACCATGGCCCGATGCACTGGCGGGGCGACCGCACCGGCGGCGCCACCGGCGGCGACCCGCTCGACGAGTCGCTGGCGTTCAAGGCTTTCAACGTCGCCTTCGACGGCCTCCTCGGACGCGGCGGCGCGCTCACCGACGCGCAGATGCAGGCGTTCACCGATTTCATCCTGCAGGTGACCTATCCGCCGAACCCGATCCGCGCGCTCGATAACTCCCTCACGGAGGACGAGCGGATCGGGCGCAACTTCTTCCTGAACTCCGATCCGTCGGACTCCACGTTCACGTGCAACGGATGCCACGTGCTCGACCCGGCGAATGGCTTCTTCGGCACGGACGGGCGGTCGAGCTTCGAGAACGAGCCGCAGCTCGTGAAGATCCCGCACCTCCGAAACGCGTATCAGAAGGTCGGCATGTTCGGCATGCCGCCCGTTCAGTTCTTCAACGGCGGCGACAACGGCAACACGGGCGATCAGGTGCGCGGCTTCGGCTTCCTGCACGATGGAAGCGTCGACACGCTCTTCCGCTTCCACAACGCCGCCGTCTTCAACACGACCACGCCGTTCGGGTTCCCGAACCCAGGCGGGTTCCCCGACGGCGCGGAAGGCGACATCCTGCGCCGCCGGGTCGAGCTCTTCATCCTCGCGTTCGACTCGAATCTCGCACCGATCGTCGGCCAGCAGGCGACGCTCGACGCGTCGGCAGCCGCCGGCCCGGTCATCGATCTGATGGTCGCGCGCGCGGCGCTCGGCGAGTGCGATCTAACCGTCAAAGGAGTCCTGGCGGGCCTCGCGCGCGGCTGGTACCGCCGCGCCGACGGCCTGTTCCAGAGTGACCGGAACGACGAGGCGCCGATCGGCGACGCCACGCTCCGCGCCCAGGCGTCGGTCGCGGGACAGGAGCGCACCTATACTTGCGTCCCGCCGGGGTCGGCCCTCCGTGTCGGTGTCGATCGCGACGAGGACGGCTTCTTCGACCGGACCGAGATCGACCACGGGAGCGACCCTGCCAACGCGGCGAGCGTGCCCGCCGGCGTCACGACGACCGTGACCGTGACGACCACCTCCACGACCACGACGACGCTCTTCTTCGTGACGATCCGGGCGACGTCGCTGACCCTCGCCGACGACGCGCTCGACGCGAGCCGGCGAAAGCTGTCGTTCCGATCGTCCGCCAAGCTGGACACCTCCGACCATCGCATCGTGACGCCGCCACAGTTCAGCCAGGACGACCCGACGGTCAGCGGTGGCACGCTCACCGTGTACAACTCGGGAATCCGGACCACCGATCTCGTGACTCTGTTGCTGCCGGCGTCGGGATGGTCGCACGTCGGCACG
>VBKG01000099.1 GCA_005879585.1 Deltaproteobacteria bacterium
ATGTCCGGCGCTCCTCCGCCTCGACTGCCGACTCGAGCCGCCGGGTCGGGCGCTCGACCTCGGCGGCATGTTCGGCAGCGGCCGCCTCGAGCGCCGCCTCGAAACGGGCCTGGTCCGACGCGAGGTGCGCGGTCAGGCGTTCGACCTCCGCGGTAGACGTCTCGAGCGCCATCTCGAGACGAGCCCGATCCGGGGCGAAGCCCTCGGTCAGACGCTCGATCTCCGCCGCACGCCGGGCAGCAGCCGTCTCGAGCGCGGCCTCGAAACGAGTCTGCTCCGATGCGACCTGTGCGGTGAGGCGCTCGACCTCGGCAGCGGCCGCCTCGAGCGCCGCCTGGAAACGGGCCTGCTCCGGCCCGAGGCGCTCGGTCAGACGCTGGACCTCGGCGGCATGCTCGGCGGCGGCGGTCTCGGCTGCGCGAAGGCGGGAGTGCTCCGAGGCGAGACCCTCGGTCAGGCGCTGGACCTCGGCGGTATGCTCGGCGGCGGCGGTGTCGAGCGCCGCCTGGAGGCGGGCCTGCTCCGACGCGAGGCGCTCGGTCAGGCGCTGGACCTCGGCGGCCTGCTCGACCGCCCGCGTCTCGAGCGTCGCCTGGACCCGTGCGTGCTCCGCTCGCTCGGCTGCAGCGGCTTCCACCGCGGTGGCGAGCCGGGACCGTTCGCGCTCCGTCGCAGCCAGCGATGCGATCAGGAGCTGGACCCGATCGGCGTCAGCCCCCTCGGGTTTGCCGGGAGCGGGTGAAGGCGCGGCCGCCGGCGCGGGCGCGGCCGCCCGCGGGGACGTCTGCTCGCCACCGCGTCGTCGCGTGGCCTGGATCATCTTGACGAGCACGCCGAGTGGGGCCTCGAGGGCGTGGATGTCGCGCTCGCCGAACGACCGCGGGGCGACAGCGACGAGGATCAGGCTGCCGACCGGACTGGGGCCGGAATGGAGCGGGATGCAGACGATCGCGCGCATCGAGCCGGGCGGCTCGACGAGCGGCGGCACGTAGCGGTTCTGCGCGGCGCTATCGATCAGGTACGCACGCCGGTTGACGAGTCCGTGGAGCGGGATGTCCCAGCCCGTCGCGGCACCGCGGCGGACGGCACGGAGCTGCCGGCACCCCTCGTCCGACAGCCCCACCTCGGCGGCGAGGCGCAGGAGATCCTGGCGGGAATCGAAGAAGCAGAGCGCGCCCGCCGCGGCGCCACTCTCCGTCACGATCGCGCGCAGCGCCGGCTCGAGCATGTCCTCCGGCGCCACGCTTGCTGCGATCTCGCTGAGTCGCTGAGCAAGGCATCCGCCCTCGGGGGAGACTCCCAGCTCCACAGCCACCGACACGGCGCCCGCCGTCGCCATCCACCTGATAGTGCAACGCGTATGCCCGTCATCCGTCCACGTGGATGACCACGGCGCAGAAGCGACCGCCGACAAAAACCCGCACGCGAAAGTATGGACGTGGCGGCGCCAGGCAGATGCCGGGATGCCGGGACGACGTGCGGGACGCTCACGCGCACCACGCGGCGCCCGCCAGGCTGAGGCGCGCGCTCATCGCCCCGCAATCCGCTCCCAGACTTCGAGCGTCGTCATGTTCTTCGCGAGCTCCGCGTGGGCGGCTTCGGACCCCGCGGCGTCCGCCGTCAGATCGACGATCCGGTACGAACCGTCCCTGCGCACGCTGACGGCGGCGAACTGACGGTAGGACGCATGCACCATCGTCATCATGTCGTGTTCGAAGTCTCCGAGCGCGCGCGGCGCGGCGACGAACGAGGCGGCGACGTGGACGATCACCACGAAGCGAGGCGGGTGCCGGAGCTCCTCGGTGACTTCGCGCTGCCGAGCGGGCGCATCGCTACCGCCAGTGAAGAGCGGATAGAGAAAGACGTAGCGGCTGGCGCTCCGACGCCCGGCGTAGAAGAGAATCTGCGGCTCGGATCCGAAGATGAAGATCCGGTCGTCGGGAGTCGAGTGGTCGCGCAGCAAGCGCGCCAGTGTCACCGACTCCGGAAACGGATTGAACCCGTACATTTGCCGGCAGGCCGCATCGGGTGACGGCGCGAGATAATAGGTGCGGTGCGCGACCAGCGGCCAGCTGACGGCCGCTCCCATCAGAAGAGCCGCGACGGCCCCGGGTCTGCGTCGCGCGACGAGGCGGCCGAGCACCGCGAACCCGTGGGCCGCGAGCAACGCCGTCGGCGGCATGAGCAGGATGAAGTAATGCGGGCGGAAATAGCCGCCGACGCTGACCCCGACGAACGCGGCCATCCACCACCAGGCGCACGGGAGGGCGCCTCGCCGGCTCGCGAGAGCGCCCGCCGACGCGATCCAGAGCGGCCATTGCGACGGCCCGAGATCCTGCAGGCGCCGCCAGAGCTTCTCACCGTACGATCGGAGCGAGACCCGACTGCTGTACGCGACGTTGTAGCCGACCACCCCGTCGTAGAAGGCGCTCCATCCACCGCGCCATGCGAAATAGAGCGCGGTCGGTGCGAGGATGAGCGCGACTCCCGCAATCGAAGCGCCCAGGAGTACGAGGGCGTGACGGCGCCGCGAGCGCCACCAGGACATGGGCCCCCACGCGGCAGCACACGCCACGACCGGGAGGGCGACCTGCTTGAAGCAGAGCGCGAGCCCGCCAGAGACCCCGACGAGGAGCGCGTCGCGCACCCGCGCGGACTCGGCGGCGCGGAGTGCGAAGTACACGGCCGCACTGAGCGGCAGGATCGCGAACACCTCGGTGTTGGCGGCCTGGCCCTGGACGCTCCGATCCATGACCAACACGACGGTGGCCAGGGAAGCCATCCACCCCACCGCGGGCGAGAAGAGGCGTCGCCCGATGAGGTACACGAACCCGAGCGTGCCGAGCAGCGACACGTGTGCGAGCCAATGGATGGCCTCGATCGACGTGCCGCCGAGCGCGAACAGGGCGGCGTACACGAGGAACGTGCCCGGCGGCTTCTGATCGAAGGCGTCCCGGTACGGGAGCTCGCCCGCCAGCCAGTGCTGCGCCACGTAGGCGTACGACCCCTCGTCACGCTCGAGGGGAATCGACACGAGCGCGGCGCGCACGACCAGCGAGAACGCGGCGACGAGAGCGAGTGGCAGCGCGCGACGCCACGCGGGCACCGCGGTCGACACCGGGCGCTCCGCCGGGGCGGTCCACGGGCAGGTCACCCGCCATGCATTGGCACTTTCCGGCGCGGGCGTTAAGGACGCCCGCCGCGCATCGGGTGACGCGAGCCCTACACTTCGCGTAGCCCCATGGCGATCG
The DNA here is from genome assembly GCA_005879585.1 of Deltaproteobacteria bacterium. Lineage (GTDB taxonomy): Bacteria > Desulfobacterota > Binatia > DP-6 > DP-6 > DP-3. Next base: position 3,252 of record VBKG01000099.1, read on the forward strand.
GCGCGCGCACGGCGCGGATCGCCGGGAAGATGCCCCCGCAGATGCCCATCGCGAGGGCGTAGGCAACGCCGCCCACCAGCAGGCGCGGCGTCACCGCCAGCTGGAACGCGACCTGGCTGAACGTCTGGAAGTTCATGGTCGCGGTCTGGTAGCCGTTGGCCACCAGGTAGGCGACGCCGCCCCCGATGGATCCGCCGAGCAGCGCGAGGAGCAGGGACTCGGCCATTACCGAGACGAGCACCGGACCCGCCTGGAAGCCGAGCGCGCGGAGCGTCGCGATCTCCCGGCCCCGCGCCGCGACCGCCGAGTACATGGTGTTGAGCGCGCCGAACGTCGCGCCGACCGCCATCAGCAGGGCGACGACGTTGCCGAGCGTCCGCACCAGCGTGCGCAGCACCTGCGACTGCGCTTCGTAGTACTCGTCCTCGCGCTTCACCTCGACGTCGAGCCGCGGGTCCGACGTGAGCGCGTCCTTGAAGCGCTGGAACGCGTCGGGCGATTCGAGCCGCGCGTAGACCGACTGGAATCCCGTGCGCCGGTAGGCGGGCTGCGCCACGCGGGCATCGGTCCAGATCTCCGACTCGTACACGGAATCGCCGGCGCTGAAGAGACCGACGACCTCCCACACGTTGTCGCCCCAGCGGAGGTGGTTGCCGACCTCGAGGCCGGCGAACTCGCGGGCCGCGGCGCGCCCGGCGATGACCTCGTTCTGCCCCTCACGGAAGGGCCTTCCCTCGACGATCTTGACCGCCTTCCGGACGGCGAAGGCGGCGGGCTCCACGCCGCGCAACGGGACGTTCGCGTCCGTGCCGGTCGCCCGCTTCGGGACGTCGACGATGACGAAGAGCTCGGCCGATGCGACGGGACCATCCGATCCACGCATCACGCCCGGTGCGTCCTTGATGATCCGCGTGTGCTCGAGATCGAGGCCGCTCGACATCTCCGTGTCGCTGCCGGCCCGGAGCACGAGCGCGGTGTCGGGCGAGACGCCGCGCGCCATCACCCGCTGGAAGCCCTCGGCGATCGACAGCACCGCGACGAACACCGCCACGACCCCCGCGAAGCCGACGACCGCGACGCTCGAGGAGCCGAGGCGTTGGCCGAGGCTCATCACGTTGACGCTGGAGATGGCCACGGTCTGCGCGAGCCACCGCATCGTCAGCGCTTCCGCAGCGCCTCGACGATCGACAGGCGTTGGGCGAGGTATGCCGGAACCCCGCCGCTCGCGAGCCCGAGGAGCACGGCGAGGCCGAGGCCGAGCGCGAGCGAGCGCCCCGGGACGTAGAAGATCGGCAGGAAGGTCTCGACCGCCTTGGCCAACGCCGGGACGGCGAGCGTGACGAGGGCCAGGCCGACCACCCCCGCGGAGCAGGCGAGCAGCACCGCCTCGCCGAGCACGAGCGCCATCACGGTCAGGTCCGTGAATCCGACGGTCTTGAGGACACCGAGCTCGCTCGTCCGCTCGCGCACCGCCTGCGCCATCGTGTTGCCCGCGATCAGCAGGATGACGAAGAAGACGATCGCGGCGATGGCGGTGAGGATGGCGCCGGTGTCGCCGATCTGGTTGGCGAAGGACTGCATGAACGCCTTCTCGGTCGCGGTCTTGGTCTCGGCGGGCGAGTTGGCGAACTGCCGGTCGATCGCGTGCGCGACCTCGTCCGCGCGCGCCGGATCCTCGACCTCGACCGCATACCAGCCGACCGTCCCCGGGTCGCCGGTCCGCTCCATCAGATATTTGTAGTGAAAGAAGAGCTGCGTCTCGTCGATGTCCGGCGTGGCGCCCCGGTAGATGCCGACGACCTCGAACTCGAAGGTATCGGGCTTGCCGTCCTTCGGCCGGAAGAACGTGGGCTGGATCGGAATCCGATCGCCGAGCTTCCAGCCGAAACGCGCGGCGAGCTTCCGCCCGATGAGCGCGCCGGTCCTGGTGTTCACCCACCGCTCGCGATCGTCGCCGTCGACGACGAACTCGGGGTAGATGCGCAGGATCCCCTCGGGGTCGACCGCCATGTTCGCGAAGAAGTTCTTCGGGTCCTGATAGACGCCGCCGAACCAGGTCATGTGCGTCACGAACCGGACCCCCGGCGTGCCCTGGATCTGCGCCAGGTAACGGAACGGGAGCGGCTGGATCATCGACATCTTGTGGACCGTCAGCAGGCGCCTCTGGCCGGCGAGCTCGATCCCGACGCCGAAGCCGGTCCGGATCGCCATGAGGAGGCCGAAGAGGAAGAAGGCGACGGTGATCGAGAGGAAGGTGAAGGTGGTGCGGATCTTCCGGCGCATGAGGTTCCGCCAGAGGAGGGGAAGGTACTTCATGCCGCCTGCGCCTCGACGAGCATGCCCTTGTCCATGTGGAGGACGCGCCGTGCGCGCTCGGCCGCGAGCGGATCGTGGGTGACCATGATCACCGTCTTCTCGTAGCGCCGGTTGAGCTCGGCGATCAGGTCGAGGATCTCACCCGCCGTCTGCCGATCGAGGTCGCCCGTCGGCTCGTCGCAGAGGAGAAGCGTCGGATCGTTGACGATCGCGCGCGCGATGCCGACCCGCTGCTCCTGGCCACCGGAGAGCTGCATCGGGTAGTGGCCGGCCCGATCGGCAAGCCCGACCAGCTCGAGCGCCGCGGCGACGTGCTTCTGGCGCTCGGCGCGCGAGAGTCCGGTCAGGAGGAGCGGCAGCTCGATGTTCCGGGCGGCGGTGAGCACCGGCAGCAGGTTGTAGAACTGAAAGACGAAGCCGACGTGCCGTGCGCGCCAGTGCGCCAGCTCGCGGGGCGACGCGCGCGTCAGGTCACGGCCGGCGACGGCCACGCGCCCCGAGGTCGGCTTGTCGAGGCCGCCGATCAGGTTCAGCAGCGTCGTTTTGCCGGAGCCGGAGGGGCCCATGAGTGCCAGGAACTCGCCGCGCCCGACCTCGAGCTCGAGCCCCTTGAGCACGTCGACGCGCTCGGCGCCGCGCGTGTACACCTTGTGGACGTCGCTCACCTGCACCAACGCGTCGCTCATCCGCTTCCTCGCGTGCTACCGCCGCCGGACGCGGCTCCCGTCGGCGAGATCGGCCGGCGGGTCGAGCACGACGGTGTCGCCGGCGTGGACGCCGGAGGTCACCTCGACGCTTCCCGCGGTGCTGCCACCGACCGCGACCGCCCGGCGCTCGACCCGATCGCCGTGCAGCACGAAGACGATGCCGCCGTCCTTCTCCCGGCGCAGCGCCCGCTCGGGCACGAGCAGCCTCGGCCGCGCGGCGACGTCGGCTCCCGGCTCGGCCTGGAAGGCCACCTTCACGCCCATGTCCGGCAGGATGCGCGGATCGCCGAGCTCATTGAAGGCGATCCGCACCTTCACGGTGGCCTTCTGCCGGTCGGCTGCCGGCACGGTGGTGATGACATGGGCGGGAATCTTCCACTCGGGGTAGGCCTGCAGGGCGGCCAGCACGGGCTGATCGCGCCGCACCCGCTGGATGAACGCCTCGTTCACGTCCACCTCGATCTCGAGCGAGCTCATGTCGACGATCGTGCCGATCCCGGTGCGCGTGAAGCCGCCGCCGGCGGAGACCGGCGACACGATCTCGCCCGGCTGTGCATTCTTCGACGTCGCCACCCCGTCGAACGGCGCACGGATCAACGTGTCCTCGACGTCCTGACGTCGCAGGGCGACCTCGCGCTCCGCCACGGTCACGTCGTCGCGCGTGGCCGCCAGCCGAGCGGCGAAGGAGTCCCGCGACGCCTGCGCGGCGTCGAGCGACTGGCGGCTCGCGACGCCCGCCGCTGCGAGATCTCGGGCACGGCCGAGATCCAGCTCCGCTTCCCGCAGCCGCACCTGGATCTCGTTGAGCGTGCTCTCGGCCGCGGTCACCCGCGCCTCGGCGAGCGCCAGGGCGTGGCGGACGTTCGCGTCGTCGAGGCGGGCGAGTATCTGCCCTTCCTTGACGGCCATGCCTTCTTCGACGGTGACCTCGACGAGGCGGCCCGTCACCTTGGAGGCGACCGTCGCCTGCCGACGCGCGACGACGTAGCCGGACGCGTCGAGCACCGATGGCGCGGATCCGCCGGCCCGCGCCTCGGCGACGGTGGCCGTCTCGACGACGATCGCGTGGCCGGCAAGAAACCACCAGGCGGCGATGGCCACGAGGAGCACCGACAGGCCGAGCAGCAGGAGCCGCCGCGGCCAGGGACTCGTGCCGGGAGTCTCGGATCGGTCGATGCGAAGCTCGTCGAGGCGGCGGCGCTCGGCCATGTTGGCTGGCGGCTCGACGGGCTCGCGTGGAACGTCAGGCCGCCCGATGCAGCGGCTCGAGGCGCACCGGCACGCCGTTCAGGATCGACTGGCCGATGATCGGCTCGACGACCGAGTCGTCGACCCAGTCGTTGACCGAGACGCCGGCGTGCTCGCCGGCGACCTTCTGCCACGGCGCGCTGTCCGCATGGCCCCAGCCGTGCGGCAGGCTCACCACCCCGGGCCGCATGTCGTCGGTGACCGCCACCCGCACCTCGCCGCGATGCACGCGGCTCTCGAGGATCGCGAGCTCGCCGTCGCACACCTGGTAGCGTGCGGCGTCGTCGGGGTGCACGTAGAGCACGCAGCGCTCGCGGCCCGACACCAGCGACGGCAGGTTGTGCATCCAGGAGTTGTTGCTCCGCAGCTCGCGGCGACCGATCAGGACGAGGCCGTTTTCCCCGGCCTTCGCCTCGATGTCGCGCTCGAGCGCGGCGATCGCCTCCAGCATGCGAGGCGACGCCAGATGGATGTGCTTGTCCCGGTGAAACAGGCGCTCCTCTACCCCGGGTCGGAGCGCACCCAGATCGATGCCGTGGGGCGCAGCCTTCAGCTTCTCGAGACTGAGACCGTCCGACCACGGGAGGAAGCGATCCCCGTAGGGCCCGAGCCGCAGGATCAGATTCAGGAACCCCGTCGGCGTCCAGCGCACGCCGAAGGGACGGAGCCAGCGGAGCGGCCGGTCGATCCACGGCTCGCCGAGCGGGCCGCCGCCCAGGCGCTCCGTCAGCTCGAGCATGATCTCCCAGTCGGCGAGCTCGCCTTCATCTCGTTGGACGACCGGGGGCGACCAGCGCGCGATGTTCCGCACGGCGACCGCGTTGAACAGCAGATCGATGTGGTCCTCGGCCAGATTCCAGCAGGGCGGCAGGATCACGTCGGCGTGGCGCGTCGTCTCGTTGATGTAGATGTCGATCGACACCATGAACTCGAGCTTCTCGAACGCCGCGCCGATTCGCTTCCCGTTGGGTGCAGAGAGGACGGGGTTGCCGGCCAGCGTGACCATGGCGCGGATCTGGCCCGGGCCCGGGGTCTCGATCTCGTCCGCCAGCACGGTCGACGGGAGATCGCCGAGCGTCTCCGGCAACCCGCGCACCCGGCTCTGCCAGCGGTGATGGCCGTCGAGGCCGCTCATGCGCGCGATCCGGCCGATGTCGAACGCGGGCGTCGTGAACATCGGTCCGCCTTCTCGACCGAGCCGTCCGGCGGCGATGTTCAGCAGGTCGGTGGCGTACGTCGACGCCGTCGGGTAGCGGCCGACGCAGACGCCGACGCGCGAGTAGCACACGGCCGAGCGCGCGTCGGCGAACTCGAGCGCCAGGCGCTCGATGGTCTCGGCCGTCACGCCGGTGAACGCGGCAACGCGCGCCGGCGTGAACGCGGCCAGGCGCCGCTCGACCTCGGACCATCCGCTGGTCCTCGTCTCCAGGAACCGCCGGTCGACGCGGCCGCGCTCGACCAGGACGCGAACCATCGCCAGCAGAAACGCCGCATCGCCGCCCGGCCGGATCGCGACGTGCTCGTCCGCCTCCTTCGCGGTCTCCGTGCGGCGCGGGTCGACCACCACGACCTTGCCACCGCGCTCGCGCACCGCGCGCAGGCGACGGCGCATGTCGGGCGCGGTCATGACGCTCCCGTTCGAGATCATCGGGTTGCCGCCGAGGCAGAGGAAGTAGTCGGTGCGATCGATGTCGGGGATCGGAATCGAGATCGACGAGCCGTAGAGCTCGTAGGACGTCACGAGGCGCGGGTTGGCGTCCTGCGAGCCCGCGCTGAAGCGGTTGCGGGTGCCGAGCGCCTTCGTGAACGAGCTGAGCATCAGGAGCGCCCCGTGGTTGTTGCCCGTCGGGTTGCCCCAGTAGAAGCCGATCGCGTTGCTGCCGTGTTGCGCGCGGATCTCGCCGAGACGGCCGGCCACCAGGTCCAACGCCTCGTCCCAGGAGATCTCCTCGAAGTCGCCGGCCGCGTTGCGACGCACCGGCCGGCGCAGCCGGTCCGGGTCGTGGTGGACGTCGGCGATGGCGATGCCTTTCGGGCAGACGTAGCCCCTGGAGAAGACGTCGTCGTCGTCGCCGCGCACCGAGACGATGCAGTTGTCCTCGACCTCGAACTTGAGCCCGCAGGTCGCCTCGCAGAGCGAGCAGGTGTGAAAAACCGTATGCGCCATCGTCTCAGCCTCCCGTCCCGGTCACGCCAGGGCGAACCGGAAGGATCCGCCCTTTCTCGAGATCCTGCCCGCCGACGGCGTGGCGAAGTGCGTGCCGAACACCAGCGTCTTCGAGTCGGCATAGCGCTCGCAGAACGCGCGTCGCGTCTTCTTGGCCATCGCGCCGTCGTTGTCGAAGCGGTTGTCCCATTCCGGATAGCCGCACTGAATCGGGTGGTGCATGAGGTCGCCGGAGATGACGGCGTCCTCGCCCTGCGACGAGATCCGAACCGTGAAGTGGCCCGGCGTGTGCCCCGGCGCGGACTCGAGCCAGACCTCGTCGGTGATCCGGTGCCGGTCGTCGACGAGCTCCGCCCTGCCTTCGGCGATCACGGGACGGACGGAATCGTCGACCGGATCCTTCAGGAACGAATCCTCCGCGCGGGAGAAGAAGTCCCATTCGGTGCCGCCGATCAGGTACTTCGCGTTGGGGAACGTCGCGACCCACTTGCCGTCCCGGAGCATCGTGTTCCAGCCGACGTGGTCGACGTGCAGGTGCGTGCAGACGACGCGGTCGACCGACTCGCGCGTGCAGCCGGCCTTCTCCAGGCGCTCGAGAAACGGTCGCTGCTGCTTGTTCCACTCGGCCTGTGGCCGGACCTTGTCGTTCCCGACGCAGGTGTCGACGATGATGCGCAGGCCCTGGGACTCGATCAGGAATGCATGGATGCTCATCCGGAGCCTTCCGGCCTCGTCGCAGAACGTCGGATAGAGCCAGTCCCGCTCGCGCTCGACGTTCTCCGCCGTCGCGTTCGGCAGCAGGATGGTCCCGTCCCACGGGCCTTCCGACTCGAGGACGCGAGCGATGCGGACGTCCCCTACCCTCCACGGACCCGCCGGTGCCCTCATCATTAGATACTCCGCCCGCCGTCCACGGGAAGGCACACGCCGGTCAGGAACTCCGCCTCGTCCGAGGCGAGGAAGAGCACGGCGGCCGCCACGTCGCGCGGCTCGGTGAGCCGCCCGAGGGGGATGGTCGTGACGAGCTGCTTCCTGAGCTCTTCCGGGAGCTTGTCGAGCCCGGTCGCGGTCTTCATGAAGCCGGTCTCGGCGGCGACCGGGTTCACGGCGTTGACACGGATGTGGAAGGGCGCCACCTCGACCGCGAGGCCGCGCGTCAGCGTCATCACGGCGCCCTTGGTCGCATTGTAGGCGGTGACACCGGGACGCGGCATCACGGCGCCGATCGACGCCGTGTTCACGATCACGCCGCCGCCCCGCTCCTTCATCACGGGGACCGCGTACTTGCAGCCGAGATAGACGCCGCGGACGTTGGTCGCGAAGACGCGCTCGTACTCCTCTTCCGCGAGCTCCCAGAGCGGCGTGATCCGGTGCGAGAAGCCGGCGTTGTTGACCAGGACGTCGAGCCCGCCGAAGCCGGACACCGCGTCGTCGATCATCGCCTTCACGTCG
>VBKG01000429.1 GCA_005879585.1 Deltaproteobacteria bacterium
GAGCATCCGCTGCGCCCCGGATGAGAGCACGCGCAGCGTGAGCGTCCGGCCGGGCACCGGCTGCTCGACGGCGTGGACGCGTCCGGCTGCCGCGGCGACGAGCATCACGAGGAGCGTGGCGGTCCTCTTCATCGTCTCTCCTGTCGCCGCGCGCGGTCTCGGCGCCGGCGACGCGCCGTCCGCGTATCCGCTCGTCCGGAGATGCGCAAGGTACGGAAACCAGTGAGACGTTACGGTTGCGGCACGGGAGGGTGAACGGATCGCAGGAGGCGGGGCCGCCCCTCAGAGATATCGCTTCGTGACGACCGTGCCGTCGCGCGTCATCTCGTAGAGCAGGGGAACGCCCGTCGGGATCTCCAGCTCGACCACCTGCTCGGGGGTGAGCCCGTCGAGGTGCATGACGAGCGCCCGCAGCGAGTTGCCGTGCGCGACGACGAGCACGTTCTTCCCGGCGCGCACGTCGGGCAGGATCTTCGCTTCCCAGTACGGCAGCACGCGCGCCGCCGTGTCCGCGAGACTCTCGCCGCCGGGCGGCCGGACGTCGTAGCTCCGGCGCCAGAGCTTCACCTGGTCGGCACCGAAGCGCTGCCGCGCCTCGTCCTTGTTCATGCCGGTGATGTCGCCGTACTTCCGCTCGTTGAGCGCCGCGTCGCGCTCGGTCGGAATCGGGCCGAGGTCCGCGGCCTCGAGGGCGAGGCGGGCGGTCTCGGTCGCGCGCACGAGGACCGACATGTACAGCTTGTCGATCTTCCGGCCGCGGAGCTTCTCGCCGGCGGCGCGCGCCTCGGCCTCGCCGCGCGGCGACAGCGGCTGGTCCACCCAGCCGGTGAAGCGGTTCTCGAGGTTCCACTGCGACTCGCCGTGACGGAGGAGGATCAGCTCGGGCATGGGTCGATGAGAACGCCGGGGTTGAGGATGCCGTGCGGGTCGAGCGCGGCCTTCGCCGCGCCGAGGGCGGCGGCGAAGCCGGCGGGCCGCTCGCGGTCGTACCACGGGCGGTGGTCGCGGCCGACGGCGTGGTGATGGGTGATCGTGCCGCCGAGCGCCAGGATCGCCTCGGAGGCGGCACGCTTGATCTCCGCCCACTGCTCGAGCTCCGCGCCGCGCCGCCCGGGGGCGAGGACCGTGTAGTAGGGGGCGGGTCCGTCGGGGTAGACGTGCGTGAAGCGGCACGTCACCTGCCCGGCGCCGCAGACGCGCCGCAGCGCCTCGCCCGCCGCGGCGCGCACCCCCTCGTCGAACGCCGCAAAGCGATCCCACGTGATCGCGGTCTCGAACGTCTCGCTGACCATCCCCATGGACGCCAACGCATCGCGCAGATACGGCGCGTCGAGGAAGGTCTTCCGCCACGCCCCGGCGGCGCCTTCGCGCGCGCCGGCCTCCGTCCGCTTCGTCTGCCCGGCGCCGGGCGGTACGGCGCCGCCGTGCTCCGCCGCGAGCGCCAGGGCGCGCGCCATCCACGGGTCGAGCGCGTGGTCGGCGGACTCGAACGCGAGCAGCAGCACCGCGGCCGTGCCGTCGCCCGCCCCCGCGGTGGCCGCCTCCCCGGGGTCGAGGAGCCGGCAGTTCGCGGGGTAGAGGCCGGCCTGCGCGACGGCGCGCGCCGCGTCGGCGCCGCGCGCGAACTCGGAGAACGTGACCGCCGCGGCCGCGCGGTACGTCGGCCGGTCCTGGAGCCGCATCCAGGCCTCGACGATCACACCGAGGATGCCCTCCGAGCCGATGAAGAGCCGGTCCGGGCTCGGGCCGGCACCCGAGCCCGGCAGCCGCCGCGTCTCGATGGTCCCCGTCGGCGTGATCACGCGCAGCGACTCCACGAAGTCGTCGATGTGCGTGTAGAGCGTCGCGTAGTGGCCGCCCGAGCGCGTCGCGATCCAGCCACCGAGCGAGGAGAACTCGAACGACTGCGGGAAGTGCCGGAGCGTGAGCCCGTGCGGCCGGAGCTGCTCCTCGAGCGCCGGTCCGAGCACGCCCGCCTGGATGCGGGCGGCGCGCGACGCACGGTCGACCTCGAGCACGCGGTCGAGGCGCGAGAGGTCGAGCGAGACGGCGCCGCGGTAGCGGTCGCCGACGTCGGCCTCGACGCCGCCGACGACGCTCGACCCGCCACCGTATGGGATGACCGCCGCGCCGGCCGTCGCGGCCCAGTCGAGCAGCGCCCGGACGTCGTCCTCGATGCGCGGGAAGGCGACGAGGTCCGGGGCGTGAGAGAACTCGCGGCGCAACGCGCGCACGACGTCCCGGAACGACTTGCCGTAGGTGTGAGCGGCGCGGTCGTGGGGCGCGTCGGAAACGAGCGCGGCGAGCGCCGCGGGCGGCCGCACGCGTGGCGCCGGGAGCCGGAGCTCCTCGAGCCGCGGCGGTGCCGCGATCTCGGGCACCGGCACGTCGAACCGCGCGGCGAGGAGCTGCGCGATCGCCTCCTGCTGCTCGGGCGCCGGTCCCTCGCCCTCCCAGCCCCAGCCCCAGAACCGGCGGCGCCGCGCCGCGGTCACGCGAGCTGATGGGTGAAGCGGATGTTCTTCTTGCGCATCCCGTCGAGCACGATCTCGACGCCGCCGCTCCGCATCATCCACTCGAGGCGATGGTCGCGGTACTCGCGGACGAACTGGCCGGACGCGATGAGCTGCGGCAGCATCTCGAAGCCGCCCATGCTGGCGGCGGCCGCTTCGACCACCGCGGCGACGCTCGGCCGCGTCCGCACGCGATCGAGCCACGCGGCGAGCCGCGAGCCGTCCGGCGGCGCGTGGCCGACGAGCGCCGAAGCCTGCACGTGCGGCACGACCGAGAGGTCGCCCCAACCGAACGCGTCGCCGTTGAAGAACGTGCGCGACCCCAGCTGCTGCTCGAGCCAGGTGTGGACGCTGGCCGTCTGCTCGGCGGCGCGGCCGAGAAGCCGCTCGGCGAGACCACCCTCGACGTACTCGAGGATCACCGTCGAGTCGAAAACTGCTGTGTCGCCGTCGATCAGGGTCGGCACCTCGAGGCGCGGGTTGAGCGCGCGGAACTGTCCGAGGTCGCCGCCGGCGAGCGGTGGGATCTCGGCCTCGAACGGCACGCCCTTCTCGGCGAGCGCGATCTTCACCTTCTGCGCGTACGGGGAGAGTGGATGCTCGTAGAGCTTCACCATGCGCGGGACTAGAGCACAGCCGGGGGTCGCTTTCCAAGATCCTTACTCGACGTCTACCGGCAGTGACGCGGCACGTTGCTCCCCACGTTCTCGTCGCCCGAGATGCAGCGAATCACGTCCGTGAGGCCGTCGGCGTTCCCCCGGACCCGATTGCCATCGACGAGATTGCGGTCGGAGTCTTCGAGCTCGATCCCGCTGTCCCGATCCCGCTTGCGGCCGTTCCGCTTGACGCTGTTGCCGGTGATCGTGTTCCCGTCCGCGTCCTCGAGGTCGATGCCGTCTCGCCCGTTGTCGTGGACCGTATTCCGCTTCACCACGTTCTCGCGCGTGCCCTCGAGGTCGATCCCGTCGTGTCCGTTCCCTGAGATCACGTTGCGCGTGAGCGAGATGCCCCGCGCGTTGCCGTGCACCGCGATCCCATCCTCGCCGTTCTGGACGACCAGGTTGGCCGTGACCTCCGCGCGCCGGCTGCGCTCCACCTCGACGCCTTCCTCGCGGTTGCGCGCGAGGCAGTTGCGGTCGAGCTGGCCGCCGCGCGAGTCCTCGATCTCGACGCCGGCGCCGCGCCCGTCGACAACGTTGAGGAACCGGAGGGTGACGTTCGCCGACTCGCTCACCTCGATGACCTCGCCGTCGCCGCCTCCCGTCACCGTCGAAGCCAGGTCCCGCGGCCGAAGGTTCCCGGCCACGCACCCGACCGGCAGCGGCGGCAATCCCTCGAGCGTCAGATCGGTGCGCCCACTGATCCGCAGCGGGCCGGTGCAGACGCCGTCGACGCGGACGGTCGCTCCGTCGGGAGCCGCGTCGACGGCCGCCTGCAGGTCGCTGAAGACGTCCGGACGTTCGTCGATCGTCACGTGGCATGCCGCGGTCAGCCGGTCGCCGCAGCTGCCGCACGCCGGCGTGCTCACGGAGTCGGATCGCAGGCGTCGCCGACCCCGTCGCCGTCGGCGTCCGTCTGATCGGGGTTGGGGACGGTCGGGCAGTTGTCGCAGGCGTCGCCGACGTCGTCGCAGTCGGCGTCCTCCTGGCCGGGATTCGGCGTGAGCGGACAGTTGTCGGCGAGGCGCTCCCGGCGCGTCCGGGGATCGCGGAACGTCTCTTCGAAGCTCCCGTCCTCGTCGAGGTCGCGAAAGATGGTGCTCTTCAGTTGGACCTGGCCATCCGTCGTGAATACCGGCGAGAAGAAGATCAATCCCTTCGGGATGAAGTGGATCGCGAACTCGTTGCGGTCGAGGACGCGCCGCCCGAAGTTGACGACCTTCCGCGAGGAGGCGCTGAAGGCGTGGAGGACGAACGGGCCGGGGGCGCCGGGCAGTCCGATCCGGCCGTCGCCGTCGAGATCCTTCCCGTGGTTGCCCTGCGCCGTCTCGTCGACGGCCACGACCATCGTGCCGCCCGACACGATCGGATCGAACCGCCTGCCACCTCCTTCACCGAGGTTCAGTCCGAGGTCGAGCTCGACGGGACCCTCCGGCGCCTGGGGGAGGAAGACGTGCAAGAGGCTGTCGTTGGTATCGCCGTCGCGGTTGAAATCGACGGCCGGGAATACCGGCGGCGCCCCCGGCTCGGACAAGACGCACGGCACGATCAGGTCCGACGGCGGGCTCCCGGCCAAGCTGAGCCCGCCACCGTCGTGACAGATGAAGCGCGGCCCCGCCTCGAGCCGATCGAGGGTGAACACCCCCGGGGCGCCGACCGCGGTGTCGGTGTAAACGAGGAGGTGCTGCGTGAGCCCGAGAGAGCTGTCCGTCGGGCGTCTCAGGTTCGTCACGTGTCGCGTGAGGGGGTCGAGCAGCATCAGGGCTTCATCGTCCAGGTCGCCATCGCCGGTCAGGTCCTCACCCTGGAACTCCTCGTCGACGAGGAACGCGACCCGGGGGACGGGGCCGTCGCTCACGGCGAAATCGAGCGGCAGGTTCGCGAAGAAGTCGCCGCCGGGCGGGAACGAGCGGGGCACGACGAAGGGCACGTGGGTCGTATCATCCGCGACCACGAAGCTCGAGAGCGTCCGTGCGTCATAGACGAGGAGGACGTCCGGCGGATCGGGGAGCGACAGGGGCGGCTGTTCCTGCAGCAGGGATTCGACCGGGACGGAGAACGCGAGCAGATTCCCCGATACCTTCCGCTGCGCGCTCAGGTTGCCGAACTCGATGAGCCGGTTCTGCTGCACGTCGGCCGCGTGCGCGAGGATTAGTTCGTTGATCTGCCCGTTGCCGTTGATGTCGAAGAACGGTTCGGGGACGCGGAAGGCCACGATCTGGTCGGACGCCGCGAAGAAGAAGACCGGAAAGAACGCGCGCGGACCGGCCCGCTCGAAGAAGCCCGGGAAGTTCCCCGTGTCGAGCTCCGCGCCGGTGAGGGCAGGCGAGCGCGGTCGCGTCAGATCGAGAAACCGCAGGAGGTAGTCCCGCTGGTCGCCGTCCGAGTTCAGGTCGAGACACTCGATCGAGCTGACGCCGGGGACGCACTCGGGGCTCTGGAAGAGCGCGAAGTCTCGTCGCTGGACGAGGGTGAGTGGATCGGCTCGCTTCCCCGGGTCGGCAAAGCCGGTCACCCCGGCGATTACGACCGGCCCGCCACCCGGTTCCGCCGCCAGGGCGGTGGTGCGGCCCCCCCTGGCGATGCGCAGGACCGATCGCGGTGCGTCGACGGTCCCGAGCACGTCNTTCGAGGAACCGTGTGAGGACGGCGTCGGGAGGAACGAACTGCGAGTAGTCGAACGGGATGAAGAGGTTCCCCACGCGGTCGGTCGCCGCGAGCACGTCGCCGGATGCCAGGAGTCGGTCGAAGCGATTGGGCGGCGGCAAGGCCACGAACGACGCAAGGAGCGCGTCCGCGAAGCGAGAGGCGGGCGTCAGGAGGGAATCGATGCGCGCGGTCGGGCCCCCCGCCGTGCTCACCTCGATCGTCACGGGCCCGGTGAGCGTGTGACCATCGTGGGGTGCCCCGATGCGATCGTCCGTGTCCGGAAAGACGAAGCTCAGGCAGGCGAGGTGCGCGCACGACTGCACGGGGCAGCTGCAGGCGGTCCCGTCGGCCGGGGCGAGCGCAGGCACGGACAGGGTGACGCCCGACTGCTCGAACCGGATCGTGATCTCGTTGACGCCGGGCTCCGCGGCGAACGCCAGCTCGTCCCTTTGCAGCGTCACGACGTCGCCCGGGCTGGCAAACGGCGTCGTCACCGATCCCAGCGTCGACGGGAACGTGCGCTCGCTTGCGGGAATGAGGTTGCATACCGCGTGCACCGACGACGACCGTGCCACCGAGAGTGCCAGCGAGACTAGGGAGACGGACACGTATGCTGACCTGTGCATCGTTACCCCCATCGCACGCCAGCGAGCGAGATCGAACGCGAGCGGCGCACTATCCCACCGCGGCAGACGCGAGCGCAATTCGAAACCGTCCATTCGCCAGCAGGAATGCCCGGTCATGCGATCGTGCAAGGGCTCGAACGCCGCGCTCCGGGGCCGGTCGCGGGGCAGGTGGTGACGGCAGCCGCGTTCTCGCCACGTTTCGACGTGGCTCGCCAGTTGCTGCTGCCGGCCGCTACTTTGCCGTCATTCACTTCCAGCGGGGCACTCATCGCAGCGCTGATCGTGATCGCTGCGAGCAGCGAGGCGATGGCGGGCGGCACGTCGAGGGGCCTCCTCGCCGTCAGCGCGACCGTGGCGCCGACAGCCGAAGTCACCACGCTCGACGCGGTGACCGTCGCCCGTCACGATGCGGCCGCCGTGATCCTGACGGCCGGAGATTCCCGCAGCCCGGTCCGGTTGCGCGCCACCAGGGGCGTCGCGTATCGGATGTACGTCGCTGCCCGTCGGCCGGAAACCAGCCCAGAGGGATGGCGGACGCACGTACCGCGGGTCGCCAGAAGTTCCGGCGACGCACTGTGGATGACGATCGACTGGTGAGCGGGACTCCTCGCTAGCGGGTCTCTAAACTTTTTCTCTTGACGACGCGTCGGCGGGGTCTGTCCGCCCCGAGGGTCAGGCCGCGCGCTTCTCGAGCACGACGGGCATGCCCGCCGACGGCGCGAAGGTGATGCCGCGCCGGACGAGGCGCACGTTCTTCC
>VBKG01000430.1 GCA_005879585.1 Deltaproteobacteria bacterium
ATGAACGCGGAACTGGAGGTCAAGAGAAGAGGAGACCTTCGATGAAGAGATTCCAGGACCGAGTCGCGCTGGTTACGGGGGGCACATCGGGCATCGGCAAGGCCACTGCGCTTGCCTTCGCGGCGGAAGGCGCCCGCGACGTCGTCGCGGGACGCCGGGACACGGAAGGAACGGCCGTCGTCGCCGACATCCGCCGTCACGGCGGCCAGGCGACATTCGTTGTGACCGACGTCACGCGCGACGCCGACGTGCGGAAGCTGGTCGATTCGGCTCTCGGGTCATACGGACGGCTGGACGTGGCGTTCAACAACGCCGGAACCGAAGGCGTCGTGGGTCCCATCACCGAGCTCGCAGAGGCGGACTGGACGCGCACGGTCGACGTCAACCTCAAGGGGACGTGGCTCTCGATGAAGCACGAGATCGCGGCAATGGCCGAGCGTGGCGGAGCGATCGTCAACGTCGCGTCGATCGGCGGGATGGCCGGCATACCCGGCACGACGATCTACGCCGCGAGCAAGGGTGGCGTCATCGCCATGACGCGGGCGGCGGCGATCGAGTGGGCGGCCAAGGGTCTCCGCGTCAACGTCGTGAGCCCGGGCGCCGTCGAGACGGACATGTTCGAGCGCTTCACCGGCGGCAACGAGCAGGCGAAGGCGGAGTTCAAAGCTGCCCATCCGTTGGGGCGGGCCGCGTCCGTGGCGGATATTGCGGAGGCCGTACTCTGGCTCGCCTCGGATGCGGCGGCGTTCGTTACGGGCCACAACCTCGTCGTCGATGGAGGGTATACGGCGCGTTGACGAATCCGGAGGAACCGACCGCATTCCTCCGGTCGCGAACACGACAGAAAGGCCAAGGCGATGTCGACACTGCAAGCTCGTTTGGACGCGTTCATTGCGAAGCCCTCCGGCATTAACTGTTCCCGTTACGGAGGACGAGCGGCGTGGTAGACGCGCCCAGGAGGAGATCGCGATTCCCTTTGGGTTTCCCTCACGTCGCCCACGAGATCGGGCACTTGGTGCTCCCGCCGGAAGAGGCGGCGGCGATGTGACCTGAGCATACGTGGTTCCCAGAGATCGAGCTGGCTCGAGCCCTCTTGTGCGGGGACGGTTCGCGATGACCTCGACGCGACCGGGGCGACATTGACGGCGGGCCTCACACGGCGGAAGCTGCCCGTTCGTGCGCGCCGAGACGAAATACGCGAAGAGCGGCGGCGTCCACATCGCGTACCAGGTGGTGGGCGACGCCGGGCCCGACCTCGTCCTAGTGCCCGGCTGGGTCTCCCACGTGGAGTACGCCTGGGAGGAGCCTTCGTACGCCCGCTTCCTCACGCGGCTCGCGTCGTTCTCGCGCCTCATCATGCTCGACCGGCGCGGCACCGGGCTCTCGGACCGCGTCGCCGACTTACCCTCGCTCGAACAACGCATGGACGACGTGCGCGCCGTGATGGACGCGGCAGGGTCGGAACGCGCTACGCTGTTCGGCATCTCCGAGGGTGGACCGATGTGCCTACTCTTTGCCGCGACATACCCGGAGCGGACGTCGGGGCTCATCCTCTACGGCACGCTCGTGAGGGGAATCGCGGCAGGCGACCTACCGGGATGGCGGACGGAGGACGAGATCGCGAGCTTCCTCGACCAGATCGAGGCCCAGTGGGGCAGCGGCATCTCGCTACGCCTCTTCGGCCCGAGCCTGGCCCATGACGAGGGCATGCTGCGGTCGTGGGCCCGTTTCGAGCGGCTAGCGGTCAGCCCGGGAGGCTCGCGCTTCCTGCTGCGGACGATCATCGACACCGACGTGAGGCACGTCCTGCCCGCGATCCGGGTGCCGACGCTCATCATCCATCGCACTGGGGACCAGGCGACTCCCGTCGAAGGCGCCCGCTACATGGCGAAGCACATCTCCGGGGCAAAGTACGTCGAACTTCCCGGCGTCGACCACTTCGCCTGGACCGGCGACACCGACACCATCTTGGAGGGGGCGGAGGAGTTCGTCACCGGCGAACGGCCCACCCGCGAACTCGACCGCGTCCTCGCCACGGTCCTGTTCACGGACATCGTCGGCTCGACCGCCCGCGCCGCCCAGATGGGCGACCAGCGGTGGCGCGACCTGCTCGCCACCCATCACGCGCTCGTGCGCCGGGAGCTCACACGCTTCCGCGGCCGCGAGGTCAAGACGACCGGTGACGGCTTCCTCGCCACCTTCGATGGCCCGGCGCGAGCCATCCGCTGCGCCTGCGCCATCCGGGACGGCGTCGGCCCGCTCGGGATCGAGATCAGGGCAGGGCTCCACACCGGGGAGTGCGAGCTCATGGGCGACGACGTGGGTGGCATTGCTGTGCACATCGGCGCGCGGGTGGCGGCCGGGGCCGCGCCCTCGGAGGTGCTCGTCTCGAGCACCGTGAAGGACCTCGTCGCCGGTGCGGGCCTGCGCTTCGCCGACCGCGGCACGCACACCCTCCACGGCGTGCCCGAGGAGTGGCGCCTCTTCGCGGTAGAGGGGTGAACGCTCGGATGGAGATCTGAAGAGCGGGCGACCGGGGTCGAACCGGCGACGTCCAGGTTGGGAAGCTGTCTGGGTCCTTGTACGGCAAGGGTTTTTCGGCGGCGGTAGCAGAAACGGGATAACGCAATATCCCGCGCCCGGCCTGGCACCCGACGTTTTGGCCCGTCTTCTCTGGTGCTAGAACCAGCCCCGGATGCGGTGGCCGGCCTGGTGGGTTTGGGAGCTCGAGCTCACGCCGCACGTCCTCAAGCGCATGGTCGATCGGGAGTTCACG
>VBKG01000431.1:0-3047 GCA_005879585.1 Deltaproteobacteria bacterium
GTGGAACCGGATGAGGCCGAACGCGTGCTCGTGGTCATCACCGCCTACCCGGTGGTAAGAAGGAAACGCTCATGAGAGGTCGTTACCTCGAAGTAACGTTCCGCAAGGGGCGCGCCATCGCGGCGTACCTCTACCTCCCGCGACGCGGAGCCGAGCGCGCGGCCCGAGTGTCGAAGGCAACGCCCGGCCTGTTGATCGACTACAACGCCAATGGCAAGGCGATCGGAATCGAGATCACGGCCCCCGGGAAGCTCAGCCGCGCCGCCCTCAACCGAGTGCTGACTCGCCTCGGCCAACCACAGCTTGGGCCCGAGGAACTAGCTCCACTGATGGCGGCCTGAGCGGCGAGCCGTCGTGAGGGCCAGGGACGAGCTCCTCGCGGCGATCGACCGCGAGCAGGCGCTCATCGGCCGGCTGAGACGCTGCGTGCAGGAAGGTGAGATCCCTCGGCTCGCGACCGAGCCGCTCATCCCACCGGGGCTCGGGAAACTCACAGCGCCCCTCCGAGCATTTGCCGACTTCATGCGGATCGACGGCGACCTGCTCGCCGTGGCGAGCGAAGGCAATGCCGAGCCCGCTTCTCCAGAGCGACTCGACCGCTGGGTTGCGGCGTTGCCCGCGGACGAGAAGTCGGACCTGCTGGTGCGCTTCGCTGGCGGCGATTCTCAGGGAGCACGAGCCGAGCTGGTACGTCGATTCCGGGACAGAGGGAACGGTGCGCCCGGCGCCAAGCCGCGCACGGCGGCGCAGCTCTTGTCGGCTGCCAAGCTGCACGCTGCGGAGCGCCGGCGCAGGGAGGCCGAGCGAGCCGCTGCAGAACGGGTCCGGAGGGAACGTGCCGAGGCAGCTGCCCGAGAGAGGTACCTGGTGAGGCTCGCGAAGCGAGAGGCACAGACCTGGCGCTACGTGGGGGCCCTCGTCGCCACGCGGAAGCAGTCGGACTACGACGAGGCGGTGCGACTGCTCAAGGATCTGAAGGATCTCGCCGCGCGAAAGGGGCGAGCCGCCGAGGTGAGGCTACGCATTCATAGCCTGCGGGACGAGCACAGCGGGAAAGTGACCTTCGTCGAACGCCTTCGGAAGGCTGGCTTGTTCCCTACTCGTTTGCCAGCTGATTCGCACGCGAACGCAACGCTGAAGCACCGTGAGCGGTAGCAACTTCGGTAGCAGTTTTTCGAGAACGCGGCTTCACGGCACGCCGCGCGCTTTGAACGTCCCGTGCGCGGGATCGTTCTTCAGGACGCCGCTCGCGTCGTATCGCGTCTCGGCGCAGAACCCGGCGTCGCCCTGGAGCTGCACGCGGAAAGGCGTCGACAGAGGCACGCTCGGCAGGCCGTAGGCGTGGCTCGAGAGAAGGGGCCCGCTCCCCTTCACGACGGCCGAAGCGGGGTCGCCCGACCTCAGGCGCGTCGAGACGACGCCGTCCGGTGCGCCGGCTTTGTTCTTGTAACCGAAACCCCTGTCGCTCTTCGGCGTCCAACACGGCCCGCCGTCGCACGTGCCACCACCCGGTACCGTCGCGCGGAAGAGCAGCGCCGGTACCACGCCCGTTTCGTCGTACAGGCAGAGGACGTAGCCGTCGCCGCCGGGCGGGTCGCCGAGCTCGCCAAGCATCGTCGGCGCGCCCCGCTTCCAGGTCCAGGCGAGCTTGTCCTTCTCGGCGTCGGCGACGTTCTTGAACGCGAGGACGGACTTCTCGGGGCGCGCCGACGCTTTGCACGGGGAACGCGGCGCCGCCACGCACGCGCCGCCGGCACCGCACGCGAGGCACGGCGCGCAGACGATCGGCCCCCCGACGCACGCCCCCGCGCTCGTGCACGTGTCGCCGCTCGTGCACGGGTCGGAGTCGTCGCAGGGCGTCCCGGTGAGGGGCGTGCACGCCGATGGTTCGCCGCTGCACGTCCAGCACGGCTCCACTCCGCAGGTCGCGCTGCAACCGTCGCCGTCGTCGAGATTTCCATCGTCGCATGTCTCGGTCAGGTCGATCGTACCGGTGCCGCAGCGGGTGGCGTTCTCCGTCAGCGGGTACGTGCCGCAATGGTCGGGGGTCGCGGGAAGTGGGAAGTCGACGGTGCCGGTCGCGGCGTAGGTGAGCCCGTTCGGGGCGACGGAGCCGGTGAGCGGATCGAACGGGGAGCAGAAGAGATCGGAGTTGACCGCACGCACGTCGAAGTTTCCCGTCACCGGGTCGATCGTCCCGACGTCGCCCGCGTTCCCGGAGGCGGGATTGCGAAAGACGAGGTCGGTGCCACGCTGGGTGACCTGCGAGGCGAAGTCGACGGACGACGGCCCCGGAGCGCCGCCGGATATCTCCGCGTGCCGATTCCAGCGACCCGTCATGTCGGTGCACGGCGACACCGGCGCGCCGCCGCCGCACGCGCCGGCCGTGCACGTCTCGCCGGTCGTGCAGTCGCTGCCGTCCTCGCACGCGCTGCCGTCTCCTGCGGGAGAGCAGATCGACGGGTCGCCGGCGCAGGTCCAGCACGCTTCCACCTGGCAGGTGGCATCGCAGCCGTCCCCGTTCGTCGTATTGCCGTCGTCGCACGTGCAACGGGTGGCGACGACGCCGCCGACCCCGTAGGGCGGATCCCCGGAGAATGCGACCACGACGCGGCCGTCGAGCAGGTTGCCGCTCGGCATGACCCGCCCGAACACGTTGGCCCGGTTCGGGCTCGTCGCGTCGACCTCGTAGCTCGTGAACGTACCGGGCGAGCCGAGCGACCCGGAGAACGCGTAACCGGCGAGGCTGAAGGACAACGCGCTCCCCGACTGCGTCACCTGCACGAGCTCGACGTAGCTGCCCGACTCGAAGCGCCACTTCCCCGTGAGATCGAGCGCGCCGGCCGCGGCGGGCGCCAGGACGAGGAGCCCGGCCACGACGACGGGGTGTCTGGAGATGCTCATGGAACCTCTTTCGCGCGGTGAGAATGTTACGCGCGGGCGCGCGTCGTCGTCAAAGCATATCTCTCAGCGTCGTTAAGTCCGCGTACTTTTGGCGCTTCCGCGATTGAGAAATCGCCGCTGCTACCGGGCCGCTCGGAGAGGCC
>VBKG01000431.1:3070-4639 GCA_005879585.1 Deltaproteobacteria bacterium
ACGGATTTACCATGCTCGAGCTGACCCGGAAGTACTATCGGGAGGTCGGTCTGGATGTGCGCGAGTTGGACCTACTTCCAACCAGCGGCTGCCCAGCATCCCCTGGGAGGTGCCGGCTCTTCCAGACCCTACGCTCCGAAGACGCGATCGGCGACTTCCGGCATGACCGTGTCGTGACGTTCTCGACCGGCCTCATGGAGCGCGCGGATCAGCGCCGGACGCATCCTGCGCGGCTCGATGATCTCGTCGAGTGACCCCACCCGGCATGCGCGCTCGACGGTGTGAATGTCGTCGAACTCCGCCGCGACCTCTGCCTGCGCGACGCGCGTCGCCGCCGCCAGGGCTTGCTCGTATGCGTCGCGCGCGGCGGCCGTCGGGTCCGTGCGCAGCGCTTCGCGGGCTCGCCGCACGGTCGGGTGGGCCGCGACGCGCGCCCGCACCTCGCGCGTGAAGACGACCGCCGCTGCCGCGCCCCCGCCAATCACCGAGGCGTACGAGCCCGTGAGCGCCATGGCGCGCATGCGCGGATTGAGTGATCTGGAGAAGACGACGTACGCGCCGCCGTGGTAGCGAGAAACCACCAGGAAGAGCAGCGGCCCGTCGAAGTTGACGACGGCGCGGGCGATCTCGGCGCCGTGCTCGAGCTGCAGCCGACGCAGCGACTCGGGCGAGCCGTCGAAGCCCGAGAGGTTCGCCAGAATCACGGCCGGTCGGTTACCGCTCGCGGCATTGAGGGCGCGCGCGACCTTTTTCGACGAGAGCGGGAAGAGCGTACCGCCGCTCCACGCCGCCGGGCCGTCGAGCGGACGATAGCCCTCGCGCGCCACGTTGTGGCTCTCGATCCCGATCAGGCAGATCGGAAACCCGCCGAGGTGTGCATCCCACACGATCGCCGTCTCCGCGCCGGCCCAGGGGCGCCAGCGCTCGAGGTGGCCGCCGTCCTGGTCGATGAGCGCCTGCATGACGGCCCGCATGGCGAACGGCCGCTTGCGACCCGGGTTCGTGGCATCGTCGAAGATCTCGCCCACGGTCGCAAACCCGTGGCCATGCTCGGCTGGGTACGGCCACGTCGTGATATCTCGCGTGAGCGGATCGGTCGTCCGGTGCAAGCGGGGCCCCGCCTCGCCCGGGACCACGTACGCATAGCGGTAGTGCTCCGCGAGCGTGCGCACGGCGGCCGCGAGGTCGCCGGCATAGTACTGTGCCTCGCCGTTGGGACCCATGATGCGCTCGAAGCCGCCGATCGCCACCTCGTCCTCGGCCGCCACGCCGCCCGACGCCTCGAGGGCCGCGCGTCCGGTGAGCACCATCGAGGCGTCGGGGGTCATGACGAGCGCGCCGCGCGTGTGGCTGATCATCGTCGCGAGCGCGTCCCAGTAGCTCTGCGCGCCGACGTTCACCCCGTACACGATCAGGTGGATGACACCGCCACGCTCCGTGAACGTGATGATGCGCCGGGCAACCCGCGCCGTCGCGTCGAGGTTCTCGGTGCCGCTGTCCATGGCGATGCGTGCGCCGCTCGAGATGGGAATCCACTCGACCGGAAGCCCGAGGCGCTCCGCGAGGTCG
>VBKG01000100.1 GCA_005879585.1 Deltaproteobacteria bacterium
CGGGTGATGAACCATCGAGCCGGTCCCGTGCGGCGCACCGCGTCTTCGAAGAAGTCCCACGTATCGAGGGTTCGAATCCCGAGCCGGTTGCACGTCTCCAGCGCGCGTGTCCGGATGGCGTACGCCTCCGACTGCTTCGGCTCGGCCGATTGGAGTGCCTCCCTGAGCGGGAGCAACACCACGGCGAAACCGACGCCGTGTGCGGCCATGCGATCTCGCGCGGCGCGCATCACGGCCTCGAAGTGTGGCCACCTACTGTCGTGTTCGCGCTTCGGTCGAGGACGCGAGCGAAGTGTCGCAATACGGAGCGCGAGGGAGGAGAACTTGGTCGCCGCGCGCAACGGGTAGGGTAGTGGGCTGTGCCACGCGAGCGCGTCGGCGCTCAACGCAGGTCTCGAACAGCGCTCGCGTACTCCATCCGGGCCGTAGTCGAGCAACGGACCGCCCCAGCAGCATGGCATTTGCTGATCGATCTCGTCGAGATCATTTCCCACGAAGACGTAGAAGATGACGCGATCGACGCGACGGCGCGTGACCCAGCGTTCCGCGTGAAGCAAGTAGTAGTCGACGGACATCGCCGCGAGCCCCGCGTTGACGTGGAGGGTGCCGGGATCGATCTCCGCCAGGCGCGCCGGAAACGACTCTGAAATCGGGAGACCACATCCCTGGACCATCGAGTCACCGACATGGAGTACGACCGGCCGGCCACCGTCGTCCGCCGGCGCGCGCGATTCGAGGACTCCAGGATGCAAATCGGGATACAAGAACGCGCACGCGTCCTGCTTCCAGTCACCACTCGGTTGGAACGGGCCGGTGTGTGCGTTGGGGTCGTCGAGGACGAGCTTTGGCGAGCTCAGCGCCGCGGACCCGATGGAAAGGAGGACCGAGGCCCAGCCCACGCGTGCAAGGGCGCCGCGGGCACCCAGGACGGCGCCGGTGCCGAAGAGGACGCCGGCGAGCACGCTGTCCCACAAGCCGACGTGCCAGCGCCGCGTCGCGACCAGGACGGCGAGCGCGACAGTGGCGCCCAGTACGACGAGCGAGGGTATGGAGCCACGCAGGAGATCGCGCCCTCGCAGCCATCGGGCCAGCGCACCGACGACATGTCCAGAGAGCGGAGCGCCGAAGAGCAGGGCGAGCGAGATGATCCACGCGGGCCACCACGGCTTCGGAGCGCGGTCTCGACTCGCAGAGGGAAGGAGAGTCCACTCGAAAGACCCCTCCCGGCGGCGCACGCGATCCGTGATGCCATCGACGAGCTCCTGCGGTACATGCGGTTTTCCGGAGGCGACCAGCGAGAACTTTTCCGTACGCGTCACCGTGCCAGCGCCCACTTCGGCGTCGCGATGCTGGAGTGAAATCTCCGCCTTGGCGGTCGGGCACGCATACTTCGCGACGGCGAAGGCGTGATCGATCGAGACGCCGACGATGTGGCATTGCTCCGGCAGGTCCTTCGTCCCGATGCCGAGCATCTCGCCGATCTGCTCGGCCTGCGCCGGCGAAATCACGGGGGTCGGTTCGATGGCGCGAGCGAGCGGCGCGACGAGGCAAGCCGCGCTGACGAAGAGGGCGACGCGAAGAGCGTTCGGCGCGCGGACTGCGGATCGCACTGGACCCGCTCCGCTCATGAGCATCAGCCGGGTGGACGCCACGTGGGCGGCGCAAAGTGTGGGCGCGTCCTATCCGCGAACGCGTCGGCGAGGACCGGCCGCACCCACGGCTGGACGTTGTCCGGCACCTCGCCGGGCGCGAAGTAGCCCACCTCGAGCGTCTCGTCGCCGTCGGGTCGCGGCGTCCCGGCGAGGGGTCGTGCTTCGAAGACCGCCATCGCGAACGACACGACGTCCCCGTTCGAATAGATCGTCTGGAACGCCGGGCCGCCGTAGACGCCGAGCACCCGGACAGGATCGGCGCTGGCGGGCCACCGTCGCGAACAGCCGAGTCGCACTGAGCGGGCGACGCCGCTACGCCGGGCGCCTGCTCCTCGCCGCGCGGCGGCGCAGGGCCCAGGAGACAATCGCGACCGCAGCTGCGACGGCAATCAGCACCGCCCAGCGCATCGGGTGTCCCTCAGGCACCGTGTGCGCTCCGCCGGCCTCAATGCGCTTCCACTCGAAGGCTGCCTCGCGGGCGCGAATGCGGTCGGCGACGGCGTCGACCAGTCCTGCGGGCGGCGCACCGCTCGTCACCGTGACCGCGAACCGCAGGGTGCGGACGCCGCCGGGTTGCGCGCTGTCGGGATGGAGCAGTTGCAACACGACCTGTGCGCCCCCGCAACTGTACGTCGCGACGACCGCGGTGGGCTGGATCTTTCCGTCGCTGAGCGTGCATCCGCCCGGCAGGGGCTGCCTGCCACCGAGCATGTCCGCGAACAGCGACTCCGCACCGGGTTGGATGACGTACGGCTCGCTCTGCGGGGCCGCGGCCGCCGGCTTTGGTGCGCCGTCGGGCTGCGCGCGCACGATCCCGGCGACGGCCATCGCGGCGAGGACCGGAACGACGATGCGAGAGCAAGGCAAGCGCACGTCCAGCTAGCTGCGTTCGCCTGGCAGGTCAAACCGACGGCGGCGACCGCGCGCTGCATTTGATCACCGACAGTGATCGATGAAATTCTTCTCGTCCGTCCTCCTCCCCATGGCGAGGCGCAGAAATGCGTTTTACGGTTGACCGGCCGGTAGCGGACACGGTAGGACCTTGCCCGGCCAATGAAGCTGACGCTCGCTCGCCGACTCGGCCACGAGGTCCACGTGGTCGATGGTGTCGGCGCCGCCGTAAAGTCGATTCGACCCTGGCGGCAGCGCAAGAAGCGTCTCATCCAAGGCCTGTCCTTCGAACAGCTGATCGAACGCATTCCGCGCGACAGCGACGTCATTGGCATCTCGTTCATGTTCACCCATGCCTGGCCGATGGTGCGCGAGCTGATGCTGCCTGTTGCTTCTGAAATTGTGGGGTGATGCGCCTGATCATGAACGTCTTCTCGCGGAAGCAGGAGACCAAGGTGGACCGCGTGGTTCGTGAGTTCATCAACAAGATCCCGACCGCCCTTGGTCTCGCACGAGTTCAGCGCTAGCGGTTCGAGTCTCTCCATGCGCGGCGCCCAGAAGATATTCGTCGTGATTCCGGCATACCAAGCGGCGCGCACCCTCGGTACGGTCTTTGCTCGGCTCCCCGTGCAGCTCCAGACCAAGGACTGCACATATGTCGTCGTCAACGACGGCAGCCACGACCGCACCGCCGAGGTCGTGCGCGATGTGATGGCCATGCGTGCCGATGTTCGCCTCCTCGAGCACGAGCGCAACCGCGGCTACGCGCAAGCGCAAAAGACCGGATTTGCGCATGCGCTGACTCATGGGGCCGATATCGTCGCGTTGCTGCATGCGGATGGGCAGTACGCTCCCGAGCTATTGCCGGAGCTGCTTGCTCCGCTCGAAAACGACGAGGCCGACCTGGTCCAAGGGTCGCGCATGTTGAACGACGGTGCGCTTTCTGGGGGAATGCCGCTGTACAAGTTCATCGCCAACAAGGCGCTCACGGCGATCGAGAACTTCGCTTTTGGGCTTTCGATGGGTGAGTACCACAGCGGCTACATGCTGTACGCGAGAAGGACTCTCGAAAGCATTCCGTTCGAGCGTCTGAGCGATACCTTCCACTTCGATGGTGAAATGATTTTGATGGCCGCCAAGCGGCGCCTACGAATCAAGCAAGTGCCCATCCCCACGTACTACGGAGACGAGAGATCGCACGTCCGGCCGGTAAAGTACGGGCTCGATGTCCTGCGCATTGTGTACCGCCATGCTGCGGGCAAGTACGAGTTTTGAACACTGCGGGTGTCGCCCCCCGCGTGGATGGAGATACGAAGGGCGGTAGGAACCGGCCGTGTCTGCACGTGCCATGCCCCCCGATGTTCATTCCCCGCTCCAAAGCCGCGTCACCCTGACTTCGTCATTGATCGCGATCCTCGTCGGCATCGTCGCCGGCCTGGTCCTCGTGGAGCTGGGGCTGCGTCTGGTCCTCGGCGAGACCTACACGCTCGGGCTCGGTTGGTACGGATCGGAGCGGGTCTTCCACGAGCGGGCGTTGCGCGACGAGACACGCGCGGGAATACGTTACACCTACGATATGGAGGGATTCCGGGGGAAGGCCGCACACCCGCCCTCCGATCGCACCGTGCTCTTCATCGGCGATTCCTTCACGGAGGGCTCCGGTGTTGCAGATGACGGCACGTTCTCGTCTGTCGCCGAGCGAGCGCTACACGAGCGCGGTATCCGGGCACAATGCCTCAACGCCGGAGTGCACGGTCTCGGCGCTGCGCAGGAACTGCGGCTTCTCCGTGAGCTCATCGCCGCGCGCCACGCCGACGCAGTCGTCGTGCAGCTGTTCCCCCACAACGACCTGAGCGACAACTGGGAGGACGGCGGCTTCTCGCTTCAGAACGGGCGTCTGGTGGAGCACGTTCCGCGACGGGTACCGCCACGCGTGGCGCTGCGCGAAGCCATCAGCCATAGCCGCGCCGTGCGCTATTCGATCGCCGCCCGGGTGTTTGTGAGGGCGGTGGTGCCGGCGCATTATTTCGAGGCACCGCTCGACGATGTGGCCTACGATCTCGAACGCCAGCTCCTTGTCGAGACGCTGGCGACGGGGCGGCAGCACGGGGTTCCAGTCCTCTTCTTGATCGTGGGGGCCGACCCCGCAGAATGCGCGGCGGTCAACGACGATTCTCCGGACCATCGCCCCTATCGCAGGGTTCGCGAGATGGTGCGGACACTGGATGCGCCATCGATCGACCTGTGCTCGGTTGCCTCGCGCCCCGAGGACTTCGGTACGATCGACCCGCACTACTCGCCGCTCGGCTACTCCCGTGTCGGACAGGCGGTGACCGACGCCCTGGTTCCACTGCTCCAAGCGGCCGGAGGCCCGTATCGTGTCGAGTAACGAAGTAGCAGCGCTGCTGCTGCTTCTGGTGACGCCGCTGCTGGGCGGAATACTGCTGGGAGGTTACACACGGCAGTTGGAGGCGCCTGGTTACTTGGGCCCGGCTGTTTTCCTGGCCGGACCGCTCCTCGGCCTGCTGGCCGCCTGGATCCCACTCGGTTTTTGGAATCTTGCATTTGTCGGCAGCGTTTTCGCAACTGCGTATTGGGTCGCGGCGTGGGCGCGCGCGCCGGGCAGAACCCTGCTCGCGCTCGGCTTCACGATGTGTCTTTCTCTGGGCGCGCTCGAGCTCGCGGCCCGGCTGTTCATGTCCGACCACCCGCTCCTGCAAGGAGTCGGCGCAAGTCAGCCGACGCTGCTGTATAACGAGCCGACCCGCGCGATTGTCGCGCGCGGCGACATCCCAATGCTGTGGCCCTGGCCGCGCAGCCGGCCGGAGGACTTCCGCCGCGGAACGAAGCTGTACCATCTGCGCGTGGGAGATTCGATGGTCACCGGCGACGACCTGACCGACGAGTTGAGGCAACGCCTACCGGTGCTCGACCAGGCGGAGATCGCCATTCCGGGGTCGGGACCGGACATCCAACTGTACATGCTGTGGCGCTGGCTACGGGAGGCGACACAGCCGCCGCTCGTTGTCACCCATCATGTCTTTGCCGGGAACGATATCGGCAACCTCGACTGCGATTACAACTTCTGCGGCGGTGGCGGGCTCCTCGAGTACGGCCCGGACGGCCCTGTGCCGTGCCGGCACCTGAAATGGAGATACTCCGCCTCTTTCCTGATTGCGGAGTCGCCGCCACCGTACGCGCTCGGTTTCGCAAGTTCCTTCTCGACGCTCGCGCGCATCGCCATCGGGGCGCTGCGGCGGCTCGGGAACAAGGACGCGATCTGTCGGACGATCAACGCCGACGATCCTCGGCCGGAGGACTGGGACCTGCGGTGGGCGCACTTTGAGTCCATCATGCAAAGTGAGCGCGACACGCTGGAGCGGCAAGGCATTCGACTCGTCGCAATCGTCCTGCCCTATCGTCCATCGCTTGAAAGTCCGAACCCAGAGGCCACCGGCGGCTACGAGATCCAGACCCGAATGGTCGAAGTGTTGCGTCGGTTGCGGATTCGTACGCTCGATGCGTGGCCGCTGTTTCGCGCGGCCGTGGCGAAAGATGGCTCAGCGAAATATTTCCGGCCGAATCGTGACATTCACTGGACACGGCAGGGGACGCAGCTGTACGCCCAGTGGCTCGTGGAACAGCTGCGCCCTGACGTTGAACCGAGGGTGCCGCTGGTCGCCGGGGATGCTCTGCGGCGAGGGCAGGACAGGTGAAAGAAGACAACCCGAACCGTCCCGAGGGATGGCGGGCGGCGGCAGCGGCGGACGAACGTTGGCCCGCGGCGCACACGCGCGGACGGCTCGGATTGGTGTTGTTCTGGGCCGTATTCGCGCTGGCCGTTTGGTTGCGGTGGCAAATTCGGGGTCCCGCGATCAGCTCCGATGAGTGCGCTCTTGTCGGTCCTCCTGGCAGAGGCTCGATCGGATTTTTCAATAACATCGAATGGGCCCGGAACTCTCCGCTCTTTCCGTTCGTCTTTTCGTTCATTCCTAATTTCGCTGTGGCGCTTCAGTGGGGGCGCGACGCCGCAACCATTTCCGGTCTCGCGGCGGTCGCGGCGGTCTACCTCGCTGCTCGACGTGCGACAGGAGGCGACGCTCTGTCCGGTGCGCTGGCATCCGCGATCGTGGCGTTTGATCCCGTGCTGGCCTACGAATCGGTGACCTTCCGTCCCTACGGGATCTGGGCACTTGTGGAGTCCTGGCGGCTTGCGTGTCTCTGCGGGCTCCTTGCGGAATCGTCGGACACAATCCGCCCGCACGTTTGGAATAGATTCGTGGTGCTGACGTGTCTCTTGCCATGGACGCACTATGCTTCGTTCGCGATCCTCGCCTTCGAGGCCGTATTGTTCGCGATCCTCTTGCCGGCCAGACGATGGGTCCTGAAGGCCCACGCCATTGCCGCGGTCACTGCCCTGCCGTTGATCGCGTTTGTCGTGTATATGCGCAACTCGCCCGATCCCACGGGGGGTGCCCTCGGTCGCGCTATCGAAATCGCATTTGCACGTCACGTTGGTGGTCATGGCTGGCGCTGGATCTTCCCCTTCCTCGCCTTCGTGTTGGCGATCGTGCTTAGCGGTTCGACGGCAGCGCGCGCCGTCCTCACGCATTGGTTGGCCATCGGCGCGGCCGCTCTGCTGCTGTCGGCGACCACCCTTGTGCGGCCAGCCGTTACGGCGTTGGGTGTTCCCGCATTTGCGATTGCTGTTCCTACGGCGATCAGCGTTCTCCGGGGTCGCGCGAGATATGTCGGGCTGGCTGCAGCGTCGTTGCTGGTGTTTGCCAACTGGCCCTTCGCGCACCTTCCGCCCCGCGACTACGGACCGGCGCGGGAAGCTGCTGACATCGCGGCATTCGCCAGCGATCTTCGGCGCGAATCGCACCGTGGGACTTGGAATGTATTCCCCGATTGGAATTTTATGGTGTTGAATGTGGACCTCCATATGAACGGTGCGCACGTAGAAGTTCCCGCCCCGGATTTGATGCAAGTCGGTGAGGCCAGACTCCGGCCGTTTCGTGATCTCACGAAGCCGCCGCCCGGGCATGTCATCATCTTCTCGTGCAATGATCAGCTAGCGGGATGCACGGCTACTGGTGGGCGCAGCTGCGCAAAGACATATGAGTGCCCGTGAGGTACCGGCACGCGCACCACGCTGCCAGTGCGGGATGCGAGTGGTGAGCGGCATGTTCGCGTTGTCTTTGCGAGCCGCGAGGAAGACGAGGTAACGTACGCAGATGCCGCTCAATCCCGCGAGCGCCGGCGCCCGTGGTGCACGTCAGGCGAGCACCGCGGGGCAACTCCGGCGCAGGGCACTGGAAGCGGCCGCGCGCCGATCTCCGTTCGCCAACCTGCCGTTGTGTCTCGGGGGAACGCAGTCGTCGCGCGCCGCTACGGTGGCGCGTGCGGGGGCTGAATTCGTCAAGTCCGAGCTGTGCCCCACGTGTCCCTTCGATGCCTCGTGTCCGGGCGCGCCACGCAGCGTGCAGGAGCTGATCACCGATTCGCTGGCCTCCGTCCTCAGACCTCTGCCGACCTGGTACGCGCACCAGCGGCTGCCGCGCGTGGTGATCCTGTCCTCGCCGGGTCAGGATCCGGTGTACTATGCCTCGACCCTGCCTGGACTGGCGCACGCTCTCCGCCGACGAGGAGTTCCGGTCGAAGTCGCCTCTCCCTGGTTCTCACGGTGGAGCCCCACGCAACTGCCAGGAGTTCGCGCGAGCGCGCGAGATTCGCGGCGATTCGGTCTGGCGCGAATCCGGCCGGACAAGGCGTACGAGTTGCGATGGAAGCAATTGATGTCGCAGCTCGGAGGCTCCGGTACATCGCAGGGTTTCGTCGCGCGCGTTTCATCTGCCGTCAAATCCGCCGCGGCGCGCTGGTCCGAGCGCCGTGCGCAGCATATGTCGCAACCGGCGGCAGCGATCGCGGACTGGCTTCGACAGCACGACCTCAGCGATTTCGATCTCGTCATCGCATCCGATCTGTCCGCCGCCCAGCTCGCGCTCGCCACCGGTCGGCTCGCCAGCGCGGCGCGGTTGGTCGTCCCCGATTTTCACATGCTCCGTGGGATGGACGACTTCGCTGCGCGCTGGGTCGTGCCGCCCGCGCGCCCCCACGAAGGGGGTTGGTGGCCGTCGACGCAGCTCGTGCTGGAAAGCCCGTTCCCCGGATACGCGAGCTTGTATACGAATTATGGTATCCCGCTCGAGCAGGTCGCGTGGCGCCCGTTTGCGCTCTACCCGGGGCATTTTCCGCCCGGGCCCGACGTGAACGAATGCCGCGTCATCATGTCCGGCGGCAATCACTTGCGCGACCTGGAGACGCTTCGCCTTGCGACCGAGCGGCTCCCCGGCGGCGTGCACCCGGTGCTGCTCTACGACCAGGGCGAGCGATTCGAGGGCAACGCGCACCTCCTCCACGAAGGCGAGGTTTCACTGCGATCGTTTTATCACGCGATCGCGCACAGCCGGTTCGTCGTCGTGCCGCTTCGGGAGGAGGTCTATCGCGCGGCCGGTGTCACGGTGGTGGCGATGGCTCTGGGGGCAGGTCGGCCGGTGGTCGCCACGTCGATCGCGGCGACGCGCGACTACATCCAGGACGGCACGGACGGCTTGCTGGTGCCGCCCGGCGATGCGAGCGCGCTCGCCGACGCCATCGCCCGCCTCGACACGGACACGGCGCTCCTCTCCCGTCTGGCGGCCGGTGCACGCGATGCCGGCCGGCGACTCACGACGGAATACTGGGCCGACCAGATCGTTGGCGGCCGGGCGCTGCACCCGGTCTGGACGCCGCGTGGCTGGCGAAGCTGGTAGCTTCGGAACACATGCGACGCCTTCGTACAATCACGACGGTGCTTCTCGGTCTCGTCGCGGGCCTCGTGATCGCCGAGGGGCTCGTCCGCTGGTTCAAGCCGCAACCGCGGGTTCAAATCGTCCGCGGCTACGGATTGCATCTGGTTGGCAACGTACCGGTTTGGGAGGACACGACCGACCGGTACAACCGCGAGTGCGCCGTGCAGCACCCGGAGCGAACGCGCGTGCTCTTCTTCGGCAGCTCGATCACGTTCGGCAGTCGTCTGCGGGCCGACGAGACGTTCACGACCGCGCTCGAAGCCCGCCTGAATCGTGCCCAGCCGACGCCGGGGTTTTGCGTGATGAACTTCGCCCAGGCGGGCTTTTCATTCGAGCAGAAATACGCCGTCGCGCGCAGCGAGGTGGCGCGGTACGAGCCGGCGCTCATCATGTGGGAGGACTGGATCGAGTGGATGGACTACTCGATGATCGGCGAAACGGCATACGGCACCTCGGGGTACAAGATTCGTCCGGACGGATTCATCGGCATGGCCGGCGTGCCCGACGCGCTGAATCGCACGCTGCTGCTCCATTCGCGCTTTTACGAGTACCTGACGCTCGCCGCCGGCGAACAGATTCCTCGTCCGCCGGTCGACGTCGAGGCACGGGCGTTCGCCGCGACGCGGTTGCCCCGCGTGGTCCAGCTCGCGCAGGACGTACACGCAAAGCTTGTGTTGTATCCCGCGCCGCCGCTCGACCGTCCGTTCTCCGAGACCGTCGCGTCGCCGCCCGACTGGCACGCGATCCTGGTCGACTTCGGGCACGCGCATGGCATACCGGTGTACCCCCTGGAGCGGGAGCTGGTCGACCAGGACTACCTTCGCGTGCGACAGGATCCGTGTTGTCACTACAATGCGGAGGGGCACCGTACGCTCGTGCCGGTGATGGAGCGGATCATTCTCCAGCAGTTGGCGCCGTCCCCCTACGTCGAGCGACAGTGAGGCTTTCGACCTGGACGGCGTGGGGTGCGTCGAATGGCTCGGCATCGCATCCCGTGTATGCCCGCAAGCCGCCGTTTTGATGAGACTTTGCCCTTGACCGCCAATCGCGCGCTGCGATAGGGTCCGGCGCAATGCGGCATTTGAACGGTATGCATACCGCTCTGTCGTTCATTTTGCCCAAGGCCGACCCTGCTTTTCGCGAGCGCTATCCCACGCTCTTCGCCGAACTGGCCGACTCCGGCTTCCACGTCGCCGAGGTCATCGTGGAAGACGGCCACCAAACCATGGAACAGGCGCTCTTCGTGCTGGCCAACGAGATGCACGAGTCCGACGTCATTGTCCTCGCGGATGTGCAATCGGCGACATACGACTTCGTCGAGCTCAGCGCGCGGTCTTTGTCATCGTTTCCCGCCGCAAAGATCGCGCTCATCGCGGCGGACCCGGCAAACGCGTCACCAGCGGTATTCCAGCGCGCGAAATCATTGCACTACGTGATCGATGCCGCCCATGTGAGCCAGCTGACACGGCTGGGTAAGGGCGCCAGCGAGGCCGAGGACGACAGCGTCATCAAGAACGATGAGCTGGTGAGGATGCAGTCAAAGCTCGAACAGATCGTGACGACGTATACCAAGAAGGATATCGGCGACGAGTTCAGCGACATTCGGTTGAATACGCCTGTAGCCCCCAAAGCGCTTCCGCCCGAAGACAGTGTCGCCGCACTATTCGCACGCCCGCGCACCCCGGGCCGCGTGCTGCTCGTCATTCCGTCGCAATTCAACGTGTACGGCGTCAACATCAAACCGGCCTACCCGGCGCTCGGGGTCATGTGGGTGGCCGCCATGCTCGAGCGCGCCGGTCACGCGTGCGAAATCATCGATGTGGATGCGGACGGTGTGGATCTCGATGGGGTGTTGAAGCGACTTGGAGACGATCGGTTCGACGTTCTCGGTCTGACTGCGGTAACGCCGACATACCCGAACGCGCTGCAAATCGCCACCGCCGCAAAAGCCCGATGTGCGAATATTACGACGATCCTGGGTGGGATTCACGCGACGGTCGACCCGATCGCCTGCGCGCGGGAACCGGCCTTGGATTTCGTGGTCGTCGGCGAGGCGGAGTTGACGGTCGTCGAGCTGATTGACGCCATCATGGCCCATGCGGCCGATTTTTCCGGCATCAAGGGATTGGTGTACCGATCTGCGAACGGCGCCATTGCTTCCAGCGGGGCGCGCGAGCTGGTCCCGGACCTGGATGAATTCCCTTACCCGGCCGTGCACCTGATCAAAAGTCTGTCCCACTACGCGCCTGCCCACGCCACCGTGCTGCCCGCAGCGCCGATCATGGTCTCCCGCGGCTGTCCGGGGGCGTGCACCTACTGCCAAACGAAGAACATCTTCGGGCGCCGCACCCGTTTTCGCTCCCCGCAGAACGTCATCGGCGAGATCCGGCGGCTGGTCTACGACTACGGCGTCAAGGAAATTCACTTCCTGGACGATGTCATCACGGCCAACCGGAAGTTCGTGCGCGAGTTCTGCGCCCTGCTGAAAGAAGAGCCGTATAAGCTGCACCTCGAAGTCGCCAATGGCCTCCGTGCCGACATGGTCAATGAGGAGATCCTCACGGCACTGAAGGAGGTCGGCCTGTGCAACGTCGGTTTCGGGATCGAGAGCGGCAATGACCGTGTGCTGAAACTCGTGAAGAAGGGCATCACCAAGGACCAGGTGCGCAAAGCGATCCGTATTGCGAAGGACATCGGCCTCGAGACGTGGGGCTTTTTCATTTTGGGCCTGCCCGGGGACACCGAGGACAGCATCCGCGATACCGTCGATTTCGCCATCGAGCTCGATCCCAAGTATGCCAAATTCGTGTTCCTCAAGCCGTTTCCTGGGAGCGAGGTGTTTTATCAGCTCGAGGAAAAGGGCCTGATCGACATTCAAGATTACGCGCAGTACGGCCCTTACATGCCACCGGTGCACCATCTGGATGGGCTGTCACATGCGCGCATGATCAAGCTGCAACAGGGGGCGGCTTCTTCGTATTCTCGCAGCTCTGGAACAGCACACGGCGTGTCCCGGCGGCAACCTGGGTGGCGGATGGATTGCTGCCCGAGGGGTAGCTGAACCGCGGGACGATCGATGAGTGCAATCGGCGTTTCATCCCGGTTGAGCGCAGCCCGCCGTCCAACTGCCGCCGTTGCCCGGATCGCGCTGAACTGGATCGCTATCGCCTCGGTCTTTGCGGTCGTGGCGCGCCACCCGCATTCGCCGTACTTGCTCGTTGGTGTTGTGCTGATCGGCATCGAGCAGCACGCGCTGGGACTGTGGATGCACGAGGGCGTCCATTGGCTGATCGCGGGAAAGAAGAGGCGAAACGACCTGATTGTCACCGCGCTGTTGAGTGGTCCACTCTTCGTTCCCCTTCACGCGTTTCGTGAGCGCCACTTGCTGCACCACGCGCATCTCGGCGCGCCCGAGGATACGAAATCCGTCATCTTCAGTCGGCTCGATGGTCGGCACTTCTGGCTTTTCCTGGTGAAGAATTGCCTCGGCCTACAGCTGTTGGCGATCGCCACGGGGTACTTCGCAAGGAATTCTGCCGCGAGACCATCCGTGCGAGTTTCCCCCCGCCTTTGGGTTGCGGACATTGCGGGTATCGGCATCACACAGGGTGTTCTGTTGTTCGTCGTAAGCCATGTCGGCGCGTGGACCCTTTATCTGTGGCTCTGGGTGCTGCCCTGGCTGACGATCAACCGGTTTATTAACGGCCTGCGTTCGGTGATCGAGCATCAGCCGTTAGCGTCGGAACATCACCCCTTCACGCGGCGGCTCCGGCCGACACCGCTCGATCGCGTCCTGTTTTGTCGTGCGGGATTCGAATACCACTGGGCGCACCACCTGTCTCCGAATGTGCCGTACTTCAATTTGGCGTCGGTGGATCGGCTGCGTGCGGAAGTGCCGCGGTCGGCGCCCGGCTATCTGGAGACGTTGCTCGTGTTGATCCGATCGTCGCATACGCCGGCACACGCATGATCGGCGGCCGTCTCCGCCATGGGAGACGCGCTCGCCGATGGCATTTCCGACCACGAGGCGCGACGCGACGAGTTCAGAACCACTCCCCTCTGGGGTGTTCGGTTCAGGAGATTCTATCTGCACGACGGCCGTGCGACGGCATTCGAAGACGCGGTGCGGGCGCACGGAGGAGAGGCTGCCGACGCCGCGCAGGCATACGAGAATGCCGGGACGGACGAACGTGCGGCTCTGCTGCGCTTCCTGGGAACACTTTGAACCGACGACGTCGACTTTGAGCGCGGCCACCGATCGCTCGTCCTTGCCCGGTGGCTACGCCGCGAGTACTCCTTGTGGTGGTGAGCCTTCGCACGCATCTCTTGCAGCTGCTCGCCCCCTTTCATCCGGGGGACGAAGTCGTGCCGGGCGCTCGCCTCGTCGGCGTCCTGCTGGAGATCGGGCTCGGATGGCGCTTCCGCACGGAGGACGGAGACGTCAACGTGGAAGTGGTCCTCGCCGCCGACGCGGAGCGGTTCGCCGCGCGCACGCCACGCCTCGCCTTGAGCTACCGCGCGATCACCCCCGCCCCGGCGCGCTCGCGTGCCGGCAAGGCGCTCTGCGAGGCGCTCGCGCCGATCGTGGCGCGCAACGAGGACACGGTGCTGGCGGCGATCGAGCG
>VBKG01000432.1 GCA_005879585.1 Deltaproteobacteria bacterium
AAGCTCTATCTCGAGGACACCCACACGGCCTTCTATGAGGGGGACCACCCGATCGGTCTCGGGGCTTGCGCGTACCTCCACAACTACTTTCCGGATCCCGACGATGTGCTCTTCGCGGATCGCTTTCGCGAGCTGATCGCGAGCTACCCACTCTTCACGGGCGACGACGCCGAGCGGCTCGCGCAACATCTCCTTGTGCAGCTCGAGAAGGGCGACGGGCTACCCGTGCTGGCACGCATCGAGGAGAGCAAGTACCGGCCGAGCAAGAACCTCATGGAGCACGTCGGCGGCATGATCCGTGGCAAGCCGGAGTACGTTCTGCTCGACGAGCAGCTGGTCGTCTTCGAGAAGGTCCTCGCCTGTGCCCGTGCCGGATTTGACGACCGCCGGAAGACGGTCTTGCTCGTCAAGGGTGGTCCAGGGACCGGCAAGTCGGTGATCGCAATCAACGTGATGAGCACACTCCTCCTCGAGCATGTGAACGCACAGTACGCCACCGGATCGCGCGCGTTCACAGAGACCCTCCGGGAGGTCATCGGGACGCGTGGAGCCGTGCAGTTCAAGTACTTCAACAGCTACCAGGACGCCGAGCCGGATGCCGTCGACGTGCTCATCTGCGACGAGGCGCACCGCATCCGGGAAACGAGCTACAGCCGCTTCTCGCCGAAGAGAAGGCTTACCGGCAAGCCGCAGATCGCGGAGCTGCTCGATGTCGCCAAGGTCACCGTATTCTTCGTCGACGACAGGCAGGTGGTGCGGCCAGGAGAGATTGGTTCGGTCGTGTATATCCGAGACGCTGCGGAGGACGCGGGCTGCCGTCTCTTCGAGTACGAGCTCGAGGCCCAGTTCCGCTGCGCGGGGTCCGAGGGCTTCGTGAACTGGGTGGAGAACACCCTCGAAATCGCCCGCACCGCGAACGTGCTGTGGGACCCGAAGGATCCGTTCGAGTTCCGGATCATGTCGTCGCCGGACGAGCTCGAGGCCGCCATCCGGTCAAGGGCGGCCGCCGGGCACAGCGCGCGCATGACGGCGGGCTTCTGTTGGCGCTGGTCCGATCCTCTCGATGGCGGGGGGCTGGTGAACGACGTCGTCATCGGCGACTACGCCCGTCCGTGGAACGCGCGGCCCGAGGCGCGGCGGCTGGCGCGTGGGATCCCGAAGGCGTTGCTGTGGGCGCACGACCCGCGTGGCATCGACCAGATCGGGTGCGTCTACACGGCGCAAGGGTTCGAGTTCGACTATGTGGGCGTCATCTGGGGACGTGACCTGACCTACGATCTGGACGGGCAAGCGTGGGTCGGAAACCCGGCGCAGTCGTACGATACGGTCGTCAAGCGGGCGAAGGGACAGTTCGTCGACCTGGTGAAGAATACTTACCGGGTGCTCCTCACGCGCGGCTTGAAGGGATGCTTCGTGTACTTCGCGGACAAGGACACAGAGCGGTTCGTGCGCAGCCGCATCGAAAGCGGCGCCTCCGATTAGGGTCGCCGTGGCTCTCCGAGAAACAGGAGAGGTCGACAGCCAGGTGCGCCTCCGTGCCTTCGACTTCCTCGAGCAGCAGACGCGACTTCACGGAGGGACGCTGCCCTGGAAGGTGCTGTCCCGAGGCTTCGACCACGAAGGGCGCCGTGTGCCGCTGGTCGGACCGCAGGGCATATTCACGCCCGCGGTGCTCGATCTCCCGCTGACCATCACGACGGCGCCTCCCGTGCCTGGCAAGAGGCCGCCCTATGACGACGAGCTGGGGGCCAACGATCTGCTCCGCTACCGCTACCGCGGCACCGACGTGAGTCACCGGGACAACGTCGGTCTCCGGGAACTCAGGCGAAGACGGATTCCGCTCATCTACCTGCACGGGGTGGTGGAGGGATACTACATGGCGAGCTGCCCGGTGTTCGTAGTGGGCGACGATCCGGGCACGCTGACCTTCACCGTCGCGGTCGGGCGGCGACCGGCCGAGCTCTCGGGCCCGCTGGGTCTTGCTGACCTGGAGCTGGAGGACGAGGGGGAGCGACGGTACGCCACGCGGGCGACGATCGTGCGGCTGCATCAGCAGAGCTTCCGCATGCGAGTCCTGCAGGCGTACCGTGAGCGCTGCGCGATCTGTCGCCTCCGCCATCAGGAACTTCTCGAGGCGGCGCACATCCTGCCCGACGGGCATCCACGCGGGCGCCCGGTCGTGCCGAACGGCCTCGCACTCTGCTCCCTGCATCATGCGGCTTTCGACCGGAACGTGCTCGGCGTGCGCCCCGATCTGAA
>VBKG01000101.1 GCA_005879585.1 Deltaproteobacteria bacterium
ACAGCCGGCGCCCGGCGAGCAGCTCGTGCGCGATCACCGCGTAGCCCGTGATGTCGCGCTCGAGGGGCTCGGCGTAGGTGTGGAGTCGGGCGAGGATCAAGCCCAGGGCGAGCAGGGCGAGCACCGCCGGAGTCACACCTTTGCCACCCGCCGGTCGCGGCTCCTGACGGTCGGGCGACGAATCCGACGAATCCATCGATGGGTCGGCCAATCAAGAACCGGTCCAACCCTTGCAGACGACTCCCGCCAGCATGGACCGGATCGAGGGGCAGGGCGGCGGGCAATTCCCTGACGCCCGTCGGCGGCGGGGACCAAGGCCTTGACCTACGCATGAGGATCCTGCTCGTCAGCCCGACGTACGACACGCATATCGTCGCGCCGCATCTGGGGCTCGGCTATCTGGCGTCGGCGCTCTTGCGGCAGGGGCACGCGGTGAGCGTGCTCGACGGGGTGCGTGAGGAGATCCGCTACGACCCCAAGGACTACGATCTCGTCGGCCTGACCGCGATGACGACGTACTTCCCGGAGATGGTCCAGGAAGCCCGGCGGGCGAAAGCACTCGGCCTGCCCACCATCATCGGGGGCCCGCACGTCATCGCCGACCCGCTCGGCAGCCTGCGGCAATCGGGCGCCGATTACGCGTGCGCCGGCGAGGGAGAGCTGCTCATCACCGAGCTCGCGGCGGGGAAGGATCCTGCGACGATCCGCGGCCTCTGCTACTGGAAGGACGGGCGTGCCGTCGCCAACCCGCCCGCCGAGTTCTACCGGCACATCGACGAGTTCGGGGGGCCCGCCTGGGACCTGATCGATCCACGCAGCTACCCGCCGGCGCCACACGGCATGATCGCGCGCCGCTTCCCGCTGGCGCCGATCATCACCACCCGTGGCTGCCCGTACGCCTGCACGTACTGCAGCGCGCCGCTCACCGCCGGCAAGGCCATGCGCTACCGCGACCCCGAGGCCGTCGTCGACGAGATCGAGTGCCTGCACCGCCGCTATGGCGTGCGCGAGATCCAGATCGAGGACGACAACTTCACCATCAAGCGCCAGCACGTGGTGGAGATCTGCGAGCACCTGATCGCGCGCGACCTCCCCGTCATCTGGAGCCTGCCGAACGGCGTGCGCATCGATCGGCTGGATCCCGAGCTGCTCCGCCTGATGAAGCGGGCGGGCTGCTACCTGATGGCGCTCGGCATCGAGTCCGCCACCCAGCGCATCCTCGACATGGTGAAGAAGAAGCTCGACGTGGGCCTGGTGCGCCAGGTGGTGGGGTGGGTGAAGGACGCCGGGATCGAGGCCTGGGGCTTCTTCATGGTCGGCTTCCCGACCGAGACCCGGGAGGAGATCCTGCACACCATCGCGTTCGCGCTCTCGCTGCCGCTCGACCGGGTACAGTTCACCAAGACGACGCCGCTGCCCGGCACGGAGATCTACGACTACTGGCGTGCCCATGACGGCCGTGGTGAGGAGGTCGACTGGACGGCGTTCAACTATTACGCCTTCAACGCCAGCTGGTCGGAGGTGTCGGCCGAGGAGCTGGCGCGCTTGCAGCGCTGGGGTCACCGGCGCTTCTATCTCCGGCCCCGCAACTTCTTACGCGTCGTCCGGCGGCTGCGGCCGGCACAGTACGCGTACGCCGCCAGACGGCTCACCAACCTCGGCGTGTTCGGGCAGCGGGCGGCCGGCAGCGCGTGAGGCGAGGGGCGCTACACCACCTTCACGTAACGGGACTCGTAGATCTCGAGATGGCGATGTCGCAGGATCCCGGCGCGATGCAGCAGGTAGCGCCCCATGAGGAGCATGATCCGGCAGCCGTACACGATGCTGTCCCAGAGGCTCGCCGATGACGCCTCGGGGAAATAGCGCGCCGGGACGGCCACCTCGTGGATGCGGAACCCGTTGTGGACCGCTTCCACGATGATCTCCTGGTCGAAGATGAACTTGTCCGAGTTCTCCTGAAAGGGAACGAGGCGGAGGAAGTTGCTGGAGTAGGCGGGATAGCCGGTGTGGTATTCGGAGAGGTTCAGGCCGAGGACCCGATTCTCCAGCCGGGTGAGGAACCGATTGGCGACGTACTTCCACCACGGCATGCCGCGTCGCAGGGCGTCGTCCACGAGCAGCCGTGACCCGAGCACCACGTCCGCCTCGCCGTTCGCGATCGGCTCGATGAGCTCCGGAATGAGCGTCGGATCGTACTGATAGTCCGGATGCAGCATGACGACGATCTCGGCGCCTTCCGCCAGCGCCTGGCGGTAGCACGTCTTCTGGTTGGCGCCGTATCCGAAGTTCCGCCGGTGCACGTAGACCGACAGATTGAGGGCCTTTGCGATCTCGACGGTCTCGTCGGTGCTGCCATCGTCGACGAGGATGATCTTGTCGACGCGATGGTGCGGGATGTCGTGGTAGGTGCGAGAGAGGGTCCGCGCGGCGTTGTAGGCCGGCATCACGACCACCACCCGAGGCTGCGCCTTCCCCTCCACCAATCGTCGCGCCGGAATCACGAGGCGGGAGAAATGCAAGAACGGTACCCCACGCGACGCTCGGAATCCCGGTGCGATGCGGCTGTCAACGGTTTGACCGGGAACGGCTTGAAAGGCGTGTGGTCTGACGCTAGCAGTGCGAGCGGCATGCGGGCGGTGGGCGGCGGGGAGGCGCGGTTCCGGTCTCGCCGCGCTTTCGGCCTCGTCGCCCTGTGGGCCCTGTCGCTCGGGCTCCGCGTCCTCTTCTTCTCCGGGCTCGACGTGCAGGAGACGCTCCGCGCCGACGCCTATCACTATGGCACGCTCGCCTGGAACCTCGTGAACCGCAGCACCTACGAGGACAATACCGACCCCGCCTTCCAGGCCGACATGCGGTGGCCGCCGGGGTACCCGGCCCTGATCGCCCCCTTCTTCGATGGCCGCGATCTGCGGGCGGGTACGGAGGCGGCCCTGCGCGCGCAGGTGCTGATCGGGTCCGTGCTCCCGCTCCTGGTCGTCGTGCTCGGCCAGCGCTTTCTCGCCGCCCCGGCGGCAGGCTTTGCCGGGCTGCTCAGCGCCTGTTGCCCGGTGCTCGTCACGATGCCCTCGTTTCTCACCACCGAGAGCCATTTCACGGTCGTCCTCTTCCTCACGCTGCTCGTGGTTGCCCGGCTCCTCGACCACCCCACGCCAGCGGGCGGCATCCGGGCCGGCCTGCTCTGCGGTCTTCTCGCCCTCATCCGGAGCGACACGATCGGCTTCCCCGCGGTCATCGCCGCCTACCTCGCGCGCCGCGGGCCGCCTGCCGGCCGCCGCCGCGTCGCGCTCCTCTTGCTCGCCACCGCTGCCCTCCCCGCGCTCGCGTGGGAGATCCGAAACCGGGTAGAGATCGCGCACGGCGCGTCGTCGGCCTCGTACTTCGCGCGGCCCCTTGCCGAGGGGATATATCCGGACCTCCGCTACGGCAATGCGAACCGCGGCTACGCCTTCGTGGCCGACCCGGAATTTCCGGAGTTCTCGCAATCCATCTCGAAGACGCTCGCCAAGCTCTGGGAGCGCACGAAGGCCGACCCGTGGCCGAACCTACGCTGGAATCTCGTCGGCCGGTGGCTGACGCTGTGGGAGTTCCACATGATCCAGGACCCGCCCATCCACATCTACCCGGTGCGGCGCGGGCTCTTTCGACCGGCTGCCATCAACCCGGATGGGCGCGACGAGCCGCTGCGGGCGGTCTACTGGGTCTTCCGCGCGCTCTACTATCTCGTGGTTCCCGCGGTCCTGATCGGGGCCGTGGTCGCGCTACGCCGGCGCCGAGCGTCCACGACCCCGGCGCGCCGGCTGATCGAGCTGCTCTACCTCGCGCTCGCCTACCACGTCGCGCTGCACAGCATAATCATCCCGGAGCCGCGGTTCATGGTGCCGATGCGCCCGCTTCTCTACCTGCTCGCTCTGGCGACCGTCTTCCCGCTCGGCGCCGCAGACCGAGGATCTTGCTTGCCCAGTCATCCGACAGGCCAAGCCTAGATTTCGCACGCGAGTAGACGGCGAGCAGCTGCTTGTCGAGCCAGATCAGGCCCGCCTTCGCGCCGTCCCCTGGCCGCGCGCGGTAATTGGTCGACCTCGGGGCGGACGCCGTCGCGGTCTCTACCGTGTAGTAATAGAGGGCGATGCTCTTGCGCGTGACGCCCGGAGGGCAGGTGAGAGGGTCCGGGTGGCCGTGGTACGACTCCTCGGTGGTGCTGAACACGATCGCGTGATTGAAAAGCGGCGCGATCCGCACCCCCCGCGCCTTCATGCTCGGGTCCCAGAGCTCGAGCGCTCCGCGCCACGTGTCGTCCCAACCCTCGTTGAGGAAGAGGATCAGGTTGCAGCGCCGGCGCCAGTTGGGACGGTGGTGGTGCATCGTGAAGTCGGCGTGGATGTTGAGGAACCCGCCACGCTCGGTCTGATGCAGGCCACCGCCGTCCAGGTCGGGGTCGGCGACGAGCCCGCGGATTCCCGTCAGCTCGGAGAGCCAGGCGACGAATTCGGGCGCGTTCAGGTCGTCGACCAGCCGGCCGATGAACGGTGGGAAGTCCGCCCGCCTCGACTTGCCGAGCTTCTTCTCGTTGTAGTGCCGGTACTCGATCCACGAGGCCTCATCCGGCCGCGGAAACTCGCGAGCGAGCCGGAACGTGACGGCGTCGTCGAGGAAACCGGTCAGGTGAACGTGCGGAAACGGCGCGTTACGCCCGTACTGCTCGGTGAG
Source organism: Deltaproteobacteria bacterium (assembly GCA_005879585.1). Classification (GTDB taxonomy): domain Bacteria; phylum Desulfobacterota; class Binatia; order DP-6; family DP-6; genus DP-3. Next base: position 4,708 of record VBKG01000101.1, read on the forward strand.
CTCTGGCAGCCGGGGGCGCCACCGGTCGTACGGGAAGAGCGAGGGGCGGCTCATCGGCGATTCCCATGCTCCAAAAAGCGCGCCATTCGCACGGTCAAGAAGTTGACGCCTCGCCGCCCTTATATTCTACGACGTGGCGGCCGATATTCGTATTCGGATGCGGACGGTCGGCGCTCTGATGACCTCGGAGGTCTCGACGGTCGGCCCCGACGTCCCGCTGCTCGAGGCCATCGGCATCATGGCCAGGCGGGCCATCAGCTGCGTCGTGGTCCGCGATGGACCGCCGCCGATCGGTGTCGTGACCGAGCGCGACCTCGTGCGCAAGCTCCTCGCGGCGGGGCGTGACCCCGCCACGCTTCGGGTCGGCGACGTGATGACGGCGCCGGTGCAAACCGTGACCCGGGAGGCGAGCGCGCTCGAAGCGTTCCAACTGATCCGGACGCGTGCCTTCCGGCGGCTGCCGGTCGTCGACGAGGACGGGGGGCTGGTCGGGATCGTCACGCAGAGCGACCTCCTGCACGCGATGATTGCGGACATGGAGGAGGCGAGCCGGCTCAAATCCGATGTTCTCGCCGTCATATCGCACGAGCTGCGCACCCCCATCGCCATCGTCGCCGGCTACGTCGAGCTGCTCATGGATGGGACGTTCGAGCCGCTCATGCCGGCACAGCAGGAAGTGGTCGCCCATATTCAGCACGCCAGCTCGCAGCTCGTCGATCTCGTCAACACCGCCTTCGAACTCACGCAGCTGGAGGCCGGCCGCGTCAGCGTCACCCCCCGTCTGATCGACGTGGGAATGCTGTTGGAGGAGCTCGGCGACGAATTCGAGGCCCGCGTTCCCGAGGGTGTGTCGCTCCACTGGCACAACGAGCTCGGGGCCGAGCCGATCCTGGGGGACCACGCCAAGATCAAGACCACCCTCAAGAGTCTCGTGGACAATGCCCTCAAGTTCACGTCGGCGGGCAGGGTGGCTGTGACGGCTACCTGGGCCGAGGGTCTGGTGACGTTCGTCGTCCGGGACACGGGGGTCGGCATCCCGGCCGCGGACCTGTCAACCATCTTCGACATGTTCCGTCAGGGCGACAGCTCGGGTACACGCCGCTTCGAGGGGTTCGGTCTCGGGCTGCACGTCGTCAAGCGCCTGGTCGATGTGCTGGGCGGGACGATCACGGTGGACAGTACACCGGGTGTGGGCAGCACTTTCCGGATGACGGTTCCGGCACCCCGCACGGCGGGCGGCCAGCCCGCGCGCCTGTAAGCGGGCCTCGGGCGCCCCGTTTCTGAGGCTCCAGGGCGTGGTCCGGGCTTCCGGGGAAGCCCGAGGACCGTGATCACAGGAGGGTCGCCATCGCGCCTCGTACCGGGCGCGAATTTGGCAGCGGACCAACCATTGCCAATGTGGCGAACCCGGTTTACGATCCGACATGTCCAGAACGAAGCCGACGGCGCTGGACCGCTTCGGGAGGCTTCTCATTCCAAAGGCTCTGCGGGAAGCTGCCGGCCTCCGGACGGGGGTGGAGGTCGAGATCGTGGCTGACGATGAGGGTCTCCGGCTCGTTCCGCGCCATCGGGGGGTACTCCTCAAGGAGGTCGACGGTGTCTTGATCGCGGCCGGCGAGGCAGCCGGCGACCTCGCGTCCGCCGTCCGGCATGATCGCGAAAAACGGGTTCGCAGGCTCCTCGGGCGCCGGCGATGAGCGTCGTCTTCGACACGTCCGTCCTGGTGGCCGGGCTGGTCGAGGCACATCCCGCGCACCGCGCAGCCTTTCCGTGGATACGACGCGTCCAAGCCGGGCAGCTCCGCGGGTTGATGGCGGTGCACAGCCTCGCGGAAACCTACTCGGTGCTCACCACACTTCCCCATCAGCCCCGCATCGCCGCGGACGCCGCGCTACGTCTGATCCGGCGGAGCCTGCGCCGCTTCAAGCTCGTGTCGCTCGGCGCGCGTGACTACTCGGCGACGGTACGCACGATGGCCGAGGCACGGCTCGTTGGAGGCATCATCTACGACGCGCTGGTGGCGCGGGCGGCAGCCAAGAGCCGAGCGGAGGCGATCCTCACCTTGAACCGGCGCGACTTCGATCGCCTCGCACCGCTCTTCGGCGTGAAGGTGAGAGCTCCCTGAGCCGGCATGCCGGCTCACCCGACCCGCGCGATGATCCCAGAGCAGGCGTTGGCATAGACCCGGACGCGCTCGCGGCGGTCGGCGCCCCGCGGGACGCGCGTCGCGGGGCCTGTGCGCGCGGCGGCCGCCCGCGCGGTCGACCGCGTCCTCTCGTCGCTCGATGCTTTCGCGCTGCTGCCATTCGCGCTGGCGTCAGCGAGAGCTGCGGGGGCGATTCCACAGCGAACGCGGGGCTGTTAACGTCGCGCCGTGAGCGAACTCATTCTCCACCACTACGACCTTTCCCCGTATGCCGAGAAGATCCGCCTGATCATGGGTTACAAGGGCCTGGCCTGGAAGTCGGTCCAGATCCCGATGGTCATGCCCAAGCCGGATTTGACGTGCCTGACCGGCGGGTACCGAAAGACCCCGGTTCTTCAGATCGGCGCAGACATCTATTGCGACACCAAGACGATCGCGCGCGCTCTCGAGTGCGTGCGCCCGCAGCCGACACTCTACCCGCAGAACTGCGAAGCCTCGGAGCGCGCGTTGTCGTCAATGGCCGATGCGATGTTCTTGATGGCGGTTTTTGCGCTCCTCGGAGCCGGCTTGTTCCCGCAGGAGTTCATCGACGATCGACAGAAGATGGTGCCGGGCGGTTTCGACATGCAGCAACTCAAGCGCGCGTTCCCTGCGAAGCTCGATCAGCTGCGCGTCTCGCTTGCCGCCCTCGATGCACAGCTCTCCGACGGCCGTCACTTCTTGCTCGGCGAGAAAATCTGCCTCGCCGACTTCTCGATCTACAATCCCGTTTCCTTCCTGCCGACGGCGCCGGCCACGGCCTCGCTCCTCGCGCCGTTCAAGCGCCTCGCGGCTTGGCGCGAGCGCATGACGTCGATCGGGCACGGCGAGCGTACCGAGATCGCCGCCGCCGATGCGATCGCGGCCGCAAAGGCATCGGAGCCGACCACGGAGACGCACGTCGATCCGAACGAGCCCAATGGCTACAAGGCGGGCGACCGCATTACGGTCATGCCTGAAGACTACGGCCTCGATCCGGTGGCGGGCGAGCTCGTGTACTCGGACCCGTACGAGATCGCGATCCGGCGCAGCGATCCTCGAACGGGCGAGGTGGTCGTGCACTTTCCGCGGCAGGGCTATCTGACATTCCGCGGGGCGTAGCGCCAAGCCCGATAGGCGGCATAGCCAGCTGGAGCTCACGGGAGTGGACCCGATGCTCGGCCCGATCATGAAGCGGCCTCGCTGGGCATGGTGGGAGGCGGTCGAACGACTCGGCGTCGGCGAGTGCGGCTGCCATGAGCGCGAGAGTGGCGTCGTCGGGACTGCCGAGCTGGTCTCCCGGGACGTCGAGGCCGGAGATGTCGGCGGGCGCCGGTCACCTGATTCGGTACGCGCCGTGCGCCATGCGGCGAGCACTCCGTGGGCCGCCCGACTCCGGGCCGAATGAGTTCCTGCCTAGAACGCGTCGACTGTGTAGAAGAGCACGCAGGTCGCGAGGGCTGAAGCAGGGTTGCTCGTCACGGTGGCCGACCAGTTGATGTAGTTTCCACCCGTGATCGCGTAACCGGAACTATCGGTGTAGGTGCAGGCCTTGCTGGTGCCGGAGATGGTGCACGTCATGGTGCTGTCGCTCCCTGCGTTGCGCAACGTGAATGCCCGGCTTTTTCCCGAGCCGGGCGCGGTGTCGACTGCGCAGGCGATCGCGTAGACGGTTATGGAGGCTGGTGCTGTCATCTGGAAGGAGCTCTCTGTGCCCAGGTTGTTGTTGGCCGTCGTGCCGATGGCCGGAAAGTAATTTGTCGCAGTACCCGCCAGGCCCGCTGACCCGGTGGTTATCGCCCCGGTGATCGACATCGTCCCCAGCCGCCAGATCTGGTTGCTGTCGTTCTTGAAGTAGAAGCGGGTTGGCGTGTGCGTCTCGGTCCCCCACGCCCCCTCGCCGGAGGGGACGGTGCCCGTGACCGTCTGCCCGGTCGCCCCGAACTGGAAGTCGGCGGTGCTCTTGCTGAGCGCACCCGCGTGCCAGCCCCATGCCCGCGTCACCGTGCCGTTCAGCGTGCTGATGTCTTCCGCATTGCCGCCGAGATAGAGGTCGGTCACGGTGCAGCCCGACCCGATCGTACCGGCGGTACCACGGAGCCCGTACATCTTGGACATGGTGAGGGTGCTGCTGTTTGCCGTGCTGCAGCCCGGGGCCGTCTTCAGCCCTTCGTAGGTTCCACCAGTCGCCGCGGCGCCCTGGTCGCTTTTGATCGTCGGCGCGCTGCGGAAGCTCGTGTCGGACGAGAAGGACGTGACCGACGAGCTGCTCGCGACGTGGGTGTGCGAATCATCGACTGCGATCATGCGCGGCGTGGGCACCGTGGCGGCGCTGGCGTTGTTGCTCTGCGTGAAGGTCGAATTCAGATAGACCCCCGAGAGGGTGGCGCCCGAGGCGGCGGTGATCCCGTCGGCCCACAGCGTGAGACCCTGCACGCTGGTGGACGACGCGTTGCCGACCCCCTTCCCGACGTGCACGGTGCCCGTGTAGTTCGAGGCCGAGGTGGCGCGCAGGTCGAGAGTGTCACCGGCTGCGGTGCCGCCCTTGAGGGTCTGCCCGCTGCTGCGCCCGGCGAGCAGCGCGTACTGGCTCGTATCGACCTTCGCGGTGCCCGAAGGGTTGTTGGTGACGAGGGTCGCGTCGGGCTCGTTGAAGTTGATGGTGTCGGGGTTGGACACGACGGCGGAGGCGTCTTCCTTGATCGTGCCGACGATGCCCGTGGGTCCCGTGGCGCCGGTTGCGCCCGTAGCTCCTGTCGCGCCGGTCGCACCAGTGGCCCCCGTGGCGCCGGTCGCACCGGTGGCGCCCGTTGCGCCGGTGGAGCCCGTCGCGCCCGTCGTCCCGGTGGGCCCGGTGGCACCTTGATCGCCAGTCCGTTCGAACAGGAGGAGGAGGGCGTCCCCGTTCGCGAAGGGGTTGGCGCTGCTCGAGCCGGTGTTGGTGAGCGCAAACTCGCGGTAGCCGGTGCGGGTCGTGCGACTGGTCAGGTTGAACGTCAGCCAGGCGGTCGCATCGTTGGTCTTCACCAGGCGCACCTGCCCCTTGACCGTGCTCGAGGAGGCATCGAAGGTGTCGAGCACCGCGGTCCAGTCCGTGGCGCCGGTGTCGAGGAGGTCGACGTAGGTGGCGGTGGCGGTGTTCTCCGTCGCGGCGTTGAGGCGGAGCTTGCCGTTGCCCGGATCCGCGTTCGTCGTGGTGGTGTCGAAGGTGTAGGCGACGGTGATGGCGCCGCCCGCGGCGCCGGTGGCGCCCGTGGCCCCGGTTGGGCCGGTCGCGCCAGTTGGGCCGGTGGCGCCCGTAGCTCCTGTCGCGCCGGTCGCACCAGTGGCCCCCGTGGCGCCGGTCGCACCGGTGGCGCCCGTTGCGCCGGTGGAGCCCGTCGCGCCCGTCGTCCCGGTGGGCCCGGTGGCACCTTGATCGCCAGTCCGTTCGAACAGGAGGAGGAGGGCGTCCCCGTTCGCGAAGGGGTTGGCGCTGCTCGAGCCGGTGTTGGTGAGCGCAAACTCACGGTAGCCGGTCTGGGTCGTGCGACTGGTCAGGTTGAACGTCAGCCAGGCGGTCGCATCATTGGTCTTCACCAGGCGCACTTGCCCCTTGACCGTGCTCGACGAGGCATCGAAGGTGTCGAGCACCGCGGTCCAGTCCGTGGCGCCGGTGTCGAGGGGGTTGACGTAGGTGGCCGTGGCGGTGTTCTCCGTCGCGGCGTTGAGGCGGAGCTTGCCGCTGCCCGGGTCCGCGTTCGTCGTGGTGGTGTCGAAGGTGTAGGCGACGGTAATGGCGCCGCCCACGGCGCCGGTGGCGCCCGTGGCGCCGGTTGGGCCGGTCGCGCCGGTTGCACCCGTCGCGCCGGTGGCGCCCGTGGCTCCTGTCGCGCCGGTCGCTCCCGTGGCGCCCGTGGCGCCGGTCGCGCCGGTTGCCCCCGTAGCTCCCGCGGCGCCGGTCGCACCCGTTGCCCCCGTGGCGCCGGTCGCGCCGGTGCCGCCCGCGGCACCGGTGGGACCGGTGGCACCCTGATCACCCGTCCGATCGAACAAGAGGAGGAGGGCGTCGCCGTTCGCGAAGGGGTTCGCGCTGCTCGAGCCGGTGGTGGTGAGCGCAAACTCA
>VBKG01000433.1 GCA_005879585.1 Deltaproteobacteria bacterium
GTGCTCCCCGTGCCGGCGCGCACCGCCGCGCTGCTCATCGCTCCGATGCTCGGTCGCTGGGCGATCGTCGTGCAGTGCTACGGGGGCGTCGCGGGCTCACCCGAGCGCGCGCGTCTCGCCGGTCAGGCACGATTTCGCGAGTTCGGCTGGGCGAGCGTGACGGCCTTCGCTGTCACGCTCGCCGTCGCCGATGCGGCGGGGCTCGTGGTCCTCGTCACCGCGGCGGTCACGACGGTGGTGCTGCGACTCCACGCCCATCGCCGCGGTCGCGGGATGACCGAGGGGCTGCTCGTCGCGACCGCCGAGCTCGTCGAGACGGCGGCGATGGTCGTCCTCGCGCTCCTCGCCGCACGGCACGAGCCGGGTGCGGCTCTCGCGCTCGCCGGTCGAGCGCGCTGAGCCGCATCAGAGCTTCCGCGGCGGGTCGGCGATCTTCACGATCAGCTTGCCCACGTTGCCGCCGTCGAAGAGCAGGTTCAGCGCCTCCGGTGCGCGCTCGAGCCCGTCGACGATCGTGTCGCGGTGCTTGAGCTTCCCCTCCGCCATCCACTGCGCGAGCTGCGTGATCGCCTCCGCGAAGCGCGGGAGGTAGTCGATCACGATGAAGCCCTGTACGCGGAGCCGCTTCATGAGGATCGTGTCGAACATCACGTCGCCCAGCTGGACGGGCGGCATGTACTGCTCGACGTCTTCCACCCAGATGCGGTTCGTCGGATCGAGGCTGAGATAGAGGTTGCGGACGACGGCCTCGCCCGGACCGGCGGTGGGCACGGGCGCACGCACGAGCTCGAAGTCGTCAGGCGCGATGCGGCCGACCGGGCGGCGGCGGAGCCGGAGCTCACGGTTCACGGTGTCGGGCATGGTGGGCGACCTTACTGCCGCGAATCGCGCGCGTCCACCTCTGAGCAGCCGGCCGGGGACATCTTGACAACACTTCCACTCCGCGGCCATGCCCAGGATGACGATGGGCTTCTATGCGAAACACGTCTTCCCGCGCGTCATGGACTGGATGCTCCGGGGGCCGCAGCACCAGGCGGAGCGGGAGACGGTCCTGCGCTCGATCCGTGGCGACGTCCTGGAAGTCGGGTTCGGCACCGGGCTCAACCTCCGCCACTATCCGCCCGGCGTCACCCGGCTGACCGCGATCGACGTCGCGACGATGTTGCCGCTGCGGGTGGCCCGACGCATCGCCGCCGCACCCTTTCCCGTCACGCGGACGGAGCTCAGCGGCGAGCGGCTGCCCTTTCCGGACGCGCAGTTCGACTGCGTCGTGACCACTTTGACGCTCTGCTCCATCCAGGACCCCGTTCCTGCGCTCCGCGAGATGCGGCGGGTCCTGAAGCCGGACGGGACCTATGTGTTCCTCGAGCACGGTCGCAGCGACGACGCGCGCGTCGCGCGCCGCCAGGATTTCTTCAACCCGCTCCAGCGGCGGCTTGCCTGCGGCTGCAACATCAACCGGCGGATCGACGCGCTGGTCCGTGAAGCGGGTCTCGAGATCCGGAGCCTCGAGCGCTACGTGCTGGAGGGCGCGCCGCGCATGATGGCCGAGATGTACCGCGGCGCGGCCGGACGGGGAGAGGGATGACCCTCGAGCAGCTGTCCGAATGGAGCGGCGAGCGGCCCGAGGATCTTCGCGAGTGGCGCTCCCTCGGCCTCGTCGGCGGCAGTGGCGACGAGTTCGCGCCGGACGACGTCGAGCGGGCGCGCGTCGTCGGACTGCTGCTGCGGCGCGGGATCTCGCTCGAGGCGATCGCGAAAACGGATCGCGAGCAGAACATCCTCGCATCGTACCTGCATTCGAATTTCACTCCGCGATCGACGCAGGCGTACTCGCTGGACGAGGCGGCCTCCAGTCTCGGGCTCGACGTCGCCGCGGTGCGGAGGCTGTGGCGCGCGATCGGGTTTCACCGGCAGATGGAGCGGCTCGACGAGGAGGACCTGCAGGCGTTGAAGACCTTGAAGGTCGCCGTCGATGCGGGGTTCCCGGAGGAGGCGCTCCTCCAGCTCGCTCGTGTATACACCGACGCTCTCGGCCGCGTCGCGGACGCCGAGACGCGACTCTTTCACTTCTACGTGCACGAGCGGCTCAAGGCCGGCGGTCTCTCGGGACGGGCACTGGTCGAGGCCACGGATGCGTCGGGCGACCGCATGCGGCCGCTGGTCGAGCCGATCCTGCTCTACTTCCATCGCCGGGGGGTCGAGCAGGCGGCGAGGGAGGACATCGTCCTCCACCTCCAGGAGGACGCCGGCCTCGAGCCCGCCGCGGACGTGCCGGCGCAGCTCACGGCGACGGTGCTGTTCGTCGACCTCTCGAGCTTCACGCCGCTGGCGGAGGCGATGGGTGACGCGGCGGCGGCGGGGGTGCTGGCGCGCTTCTCGGACGTGGTGCGGGAGGCGGTGAGCCGGTGCGAGGGACGCGTCGTCAAGCAGATCGGGGACGCCTTCATGCTCGTGTTCTCCGACGCGCGGGCGGCGGTCACCTGCGGGCTCGAGATCGAGCGGCGGACCGCGAACGAGCCGCACTTCCCCGCCGCGCGAAGCGGCATTCATCACGGCCCGGTCCTTTACCGCGAGGGCGACTACGTCGGCGTCACCGTGAACGTCGCCGCCCGCCTGGCCGACGAGGCGGAGCGTCACCAGGTCCTGGTCAGCGAAGCGCTCAGACGCCAGGCTGCGGGCGCCCCGGACGTCGACTTCGTGCCGCTCGGCAAGCGACGTCTGAAGGGCGTAGCCGACCAGATCGAGCTCTTCGAGGTCGTGCGTCGCACGGAAGCCAGGGCCGGCCGCCGCCAGGTCGACCCGGTGTGC
>VBKG01000434.1 GCA_005879585.1 Deltaproteobacteria bacterium
TTCGACGTGCCGTTCTCCTCGGACGACTACATCCACCGAGCGGGCCGCACGGCCCGCGCCGGCGCCGCTGGCGACGTCATCACCTTCGTGTCGCCGGCGGAGGAGGAGCGGCTCTGCGCCATCGAGAAGGGGATCGGCGCGACGCTTCCGCGCGTGGTGCTACCGAACTTCGATCACGGTACCCACAGGCACGTTCCGCTACCGGTCGGCGCCCCTGCGCGGACGGGACGCTCGCGGCGCCGTCGCCGCTCTCGCGGTTCGCGGCGCGACGGGTCGTAGCACAGCCTGTTGCTCGCGCCGCAGCCGGGCTGCCGCGGATCCTACGTTGTACCAGCACCGAACTGCATTGGGCAGTCACATGTCGTCATCGTTCTCGCCATGCTTTACGACAGCGTCTCGCAATCGCGCTGAACGCGGCGGGGGCAAACGCCCGCTGGTACGAACGGTCGCGGTCCTGCGGCGGCGGGTCGTCAGGTTTCCGCGGAGCACACGTGGCAAAGGTCGACCGCATCAAGGAAGAGATTGGGTGGCTGAAGCTCGTCTTCGGCATTCTCGTGGCGATTGACGTGTCCCTCGTCGGCTGGCTGGCCCAGCACTACGCGACCGCGAGCCGAGTGCTCGTCCTCGCGGCCGTCCTGGCCACAGCGGTCGGAACGTTCGCCGTTGTGCGGGTCAACCGCCTGGCGTACCATCGCATCGAGCAACTGGAGGACCTCTGATGGTTTGGGCAGTAGTAGCCGCTCTGGCCGTTCTGCTCGTGGGGCTTCTCCTCGTCGTTCGCGAGGCTGCTGTCCATAATAAGGACTAACAATGCGGTTGCACCCGCGGGCGGGCACAAGCGGGTTCGTGTGACGGAAGCGGTGCAGGCGCCCGGCGGCGTGGAGATTCAGGCGGAGTACCCGGTGTGCATGGCCGGGCCGGGCGGGACGCTGCTGGCCGGTTTCATCGACCTGCTCGCCGTGCAGGACGGCGAGGTGGTGGTGCTCGACTTCAAAGACCGACGCGCCGCCGCCGGGCATTACGATCGCGGCGTATCCGGAGTACGGGCGGCAGCTCGAGGGCTACGTCGAGGCGCTGCGGACGAGCGGGCTGCTGGACGGGCACAGGGTGCATGCCGGGCTCGTGTTCACCGGTCTGGCGTGTGACCCGATAGCCCAATCCCTGGAGGGCTTTGGCGAGATCGGGGCCAGACAGGTCCCGGGGGAGCTTCACGCCGAGATGACTTCGTCGCGTACGAAGTGGAGCCGGATGACCTTGGGGGCCTGACCTTCTTCGAAGTGGCACCGGACGGCATCGCGCACTTGCGCGTACAAGTTCGCGACGGTGTCCGCTTCCGTGAAGATCGAGGCACCGAGCGCGCGCGCCGTGTAGCCGCCTTCGGGCGCCTCCTCGACGACGAAGATCACCTCGTCCATCGACGCCAAGCTACCACGCGACGTTTCGCAAGAACACCCGCCGCGCCGCCGGAGGCTGCGCGATGCAAGCGTTCGCCGCGTTGGCACGGTCGACAAGTTCCAGGTCCGGGAGGCGGCGGTGGTCGTCTACGTCCGCCGTCTCGTCCGAGCGCTCGCCAGCTCCCGTCGTGCACGACGAAGTGAAGCGCCGTGAACAGGCTCGATCGTGTTCAGCGGCTCACTACCTCGGGTCGGCCCGCCTACGACCTGCCCTTGCCCCATGAGACCAGCACGTGGACGGCGGGCGCGTTTTCAGGCCACTCTGCCGACGTGGCCGCGACCGTCCTCGACTTCGATCGAGGCAGCCGCGTGCGCCGTCTCGTGCGCCTCGGTGAGACGGGCGAGCGTATAGGCGGCGATCGCCATGACGAGGTCACGCACGGCGATGTCGAGGTAGGTCCCCGCCGACACGAGGTTGAGGGCGATCGCGACAAGCCACACGGCCGCGACGTAGCTCCCGATCACCGTCCAGCGGGTGAGGATCGCGATCCCGACCAGCATCTCCACGACGCCGGCGACGTGCATGAAGGTCGCCGCCGACACCGGCAGAATGGCCTGCGCCGCCGGACTCAGGTAGCGTGGCCAGTCGGTGAGCAGGTTGAAGAACTTGTCGAGCCCGGCGAGGAGCGGCACGATCCCGAAGGCCAGTCGCAGCGCCTGGCGGCCCGATTCGACGCGTCGATCAATCGTCATGTGTCACCTCCTTCCTGCACCGAGCATCGAGCGACGAATTGGTTCCCGGGAACCTTTTCGCCCCCGCCGACTCGATAGGAGCAGGAGGACGAATGCCGACTGAAGCCGTGTCCGCATCCGAGCTCGCCCGCCTGACCGACGAGGAGGTCGTCGAGCGGGTGTCCCGCGGCGAAACCGCACTCTTCGAGCTGCTCATGCGCCGCTACAACCAGCGCCTCTATCGGATCGCGCGCGCGATCGTGCGCGACGACGGCGAGGCCGAGGACGTCACCCAGGACGCGTTCGTGCGCGCGTACGAGCACCTCGACCAGTTTGCGGGGCGGGCGCGCTTCTCGACGTGGCTCACGCGGATCGCCGTGCACGAGGCGTCCGCGCGCGTGCGGCGCCGGGGACGGCAGACCGACATCGAGGAGAGCATGCCGAATCTCGCATCGACCACGCCCGGGCCCGAGCAGCGCGCCGCCGATCGCGAGCTCGGCCGCGCCATCGAAGCCGCGGTGGAGGCGCTCCCCGAGGTCTACGGAGCCGTCTTCATGCTGCGGGAGGTGGAAGGCCTCAGCACGGCGGAGACCTCGGCCTGCCTCGAGATCCCCGAGGAGACGGTGAAGACCCGCCTCCACCGCGGGCGCATCCTCCTCCGGAATCACATCGCGGCGCGCGTTGGCGCCGCCGTTCGCGAGACGTTCACCTTCGCCGGCGCGCGCTGCGATCGCACGGTCGCCGCGGTGATGGCGAGGATCGCCGCGCGCGCCCCCTGACTCGGCTTCACGCGCTCTCGCCGCGACGCTGCGCAAGCTCGCGGAAGAGAGCTACGGGTTGCCTTCTGATACCGTCTGACGATGGCATCGCGACGTCCCTCTGATCGGCAGCGTGGTCGGCGTCTCGCTCGGGTCGCCGTGCCGGATGCGCCTGCGCCCGTATCCGCACGTGCGGCACGGGAAGTCACGCTCCCTCGTGCTCGTCCTCGAGCCGCGCTCCGCGTACGGTATTCGATCACGTTCCGTACGACGCGACAGACACCGTGATGTTTGACGCGGATTCTCGCCGCTACCCCTCCCGTCGGGACCCGTAGCGCCGCGAGTACACCTCGGTGAACTCCGCCCCGACGAACAGGATCTGCGCCGAGTAGTAGACCCAGAGCAGGAGCAGTACGAACGACCCCGCCGCCCCGTACACCGACGTGACACCGGCGCGCCCGAGATAGAGCCCGATCAGCGTCTTGCCGACGCTGAACAGCAGCGCCGTCACCGCCGCTCCCGGCCACAAGCAGCAGGTTGATGCTCGGCAGGACCGCGATGAGCAACGGCACGTGCGCCGCCAGCAGATCGTGGACCAGAGCCAGCGCCGCCGACACCGCCAGCGAGACCAGCAGCAGAAAGCCGATGCCGAGAATCATCCCGAAGGCGAGGACACGCTTGCGCACCTGGCTCCGGAAGCCCCCGCGCTGCGGTGGCGGCGCCTCCCATATCTTGTTGAGTGAGTGTTGGAGCTGGCCGAACACGCCGGTCGCGCCGAGCGAGATGGTGACCAGGCTGAGCACCGATGCGACCACACCCGCCTTGGGGCCGCTGGCGCGGTTCACCATGTCCTGGATCGCCTGTGCACCCGCCTGCCCCACCAGGTTGCCGATCTGCCCCACCAGCTCTCCCTCCGCGGCGGCGCGGCCGAGGACCAGCCCCGCGATCGCGATCACCAGCACCAGGAGCGGCGCCATCGAGAAAACCGTGTAGTATGCCAGCGCGGCACCCAGGCTGAGGGCGTCGTCCGCGACCCACTCGGCGCGGACCTCGCGCAGGAATTCGCCAAACCGTCGCAGCATATGAAACCTCGGCCTCCGAGGCGCTCGTCACCGCGGGCGCGCCCTTGTCCCGACCGGCGAGTGCTTTTGTGGAAAGCTTGGTCGCGGATAACACCGCCGCTACTGGCCGGCAAGGTGCGTCGTTGACAAAGAGCAGTCAACCGACCAGGAACGAGATCGCGAGAATGATGAGGGGAAGAATAAGAGCGAGAGCAACGCTGACTTGAACAACAACCCGGACAGACCTCACGTCAAATATCGACGGATCATCGATAAGGATCTCATCGTCACCAACGATGTCGTCGTCCCACATCGCTGAGTCCCTCTGATCTATCCGCTCGTCTTTGTCGCCAATCCTCTCCATATACCAACCGCATCGCCACCCGTCTCTTGCGCAGCCTCAACGCGATTCTACACGATCCTCCCGACGTCTGGCATCGAAGGCTGCCTCGGGCTATGCAGCACACGTGCCCGCGGACGAGTCCTCGACTCCGCCCCGCCGCTACGCGCTCCAGTCGCTCTTCGGGCCCGCGCAAGACGGGATGACGATGCACACGCCGCACGCGGTGCATCTCGGCATCCGGGTCGTCGAGACCGGACCGGCGTTCGGCGTCTGCGCCCTGCCCTTCCGCGAGGAGCTGATCGGCGATCCGCGGCGGCGGGTGATCTTCGGCGGCGCGATCACGACGTTGATCGACCACGCGTCCGGGCTCGCCGTCGCGTGCGCCGTCGAGGAGCTGAGAGCGATCGCTACGATCGATCTCCGCGTCGACTACCTCCGCGCCGCCGAGCCCGACCTCGAGCTGTACGCGCGCTCGGATTGCTATCGGCTGACGCGCAACGTCGCCTTCGTTCGCGCTGTCGCCTGGGAACGTAGTGCAGCCGATCCCTTCGCCAGTGCACTCGGGACTTTCATGCTCGGTGCCAACCGCACCAACAGCTCGTACGAACGCCTCGTTCGCGGCAAGAGCAGTCAATGAACCGGATCGTCGACGCGATTCCCTACGCGCGATTCCTCGGCGTCGAGGTGGAGCGCACCGACGGCGGCCTCGAGTGCGTCCTGCCGTTCCGGCAGGAACTCGTCGGCAACGCCGCGCTGCCCGCCGTCCACGGCGGCGTGCTCGGCGCGTTCCTCGAGCTCACGGCGTTGCTCCGGCTCCTCGACGAGAGCGGCAGCGGACCCGTGCCGAAGCCGATCACGTTCAGCATCGACTACCTGCGGTCGGCGGGCCCGTCTGCGACGAGAGCACGTGCGGAGATCTTCAAGCTCGGGCGCCGCATCGCCAATGTCCGCGTCGTCGCCTGGCAGGACGACCGGAACCGCCCCGTCGTCGCCGGCAACGGTAAGTTCCTGCTGTCCTGACATCGGCGAACGACGTATCGCCCAGCCAAGATCGGCCCGGAATGCTCGTGGAACTCGTACGAAAAGCGCGACACCTACGGGGACATCGCGTGCTGCACGCAGGCAATGACACCGTCGAGGTCTCCCAGCGCTTGATCCGACAGCGATCGATCGTAGAAGTCATGGGGCACGGCGTCAGGGAGGCCGTTCGGGTAACGTGTCGGGATGTACAGCTGATCGAGCCGTCGACACGCGGACTCGACCTTGGCGAACGCGCCCTCCAGTGCGGCCGCCTCCTGCGCCAGCAGGAGGGTCGAATGACCGAGTACGGGGCCCTGACCGCGGGCGTAGAGAAACGCCTTCAGCGCCTTCTCGGCGCTCTGCTGGGCAAGGAAGCAGGCATGCTCGTGAAAGCCGTGGTCCCGGTTCAACCGGGCGGCGTCACGATCGTGCAGGGCCTGCTTGAGCCAGCGTTGTGCCTCCGTCACGTTTCGACTGTCGGTCATATAACAGCCGGCCCTCCCGCAGCACGAGGGCGGTAAACGAGCTGCCCCCGGCCACCATGCGACGCCATTCGTCAGGCGTGTACACGAGCACTTCCACCGGCAGCCGCCGGGATGCCACGGTGCAGCTCGCGAGCGCGCGCCCGATTCTCTCGCAGAACGGGAGGGAACTGTCCGCGATCACGACGAGGTCGAGGTCGCTGGCACGGTTCTGGTCACCGCGGGCAAACGAGCCGAATAGGATGACGCGCTCGGGAGAGAACGTCTCGACAAGTGCAGTGGTGATCGTCTCCAGACAGTGCTCCAGCTCAGCACCGGCGAGCCGCTCGCGTCGCATCGATGGCAGAGTACCCACGCGGGTCGGGCGCGGCAACCCGCGAGCGGTCTCCGGCAACCACAAGTTCCCCTGTCCTGACGCCCGACGCGCTCAGCCTTCCACGAGCCGGATCGCCCGCCGCGGACAGCGCCGCACCGCCGTCTCGACCTCCGCGCGCCGCGCCTCGGTCGGGTGCTCGACGAGCACGCGCGCTCGGTCGTCGTCGCCGAGCTCGAAGATCTCCGGGGCCACCTGCGTGCACACGCCGTTGCCCTCACACAGCACCGGGTCGACGATCACGCGCATCGCACGAACGGGACGCTCGCGAAGCCGTGCACGTTGCTCATGTGCACGCGCCGGCATCCGGCTTCGTCGACGGCGTAACGGGGGAACCGCTTCCCGAACTCCTCGAGGGCGACACGCGTCTCGAGACGCGCGAGCGAGGCGCCGAGGCAGTAGTGCACGCCCTGGCCGAAGCCGAGGGGCTCCGGGATCTGCCGGTCGACGTCGAAGCGGTCGGGGTCGCGGTACTCGCGCTCGTCGCGATTGGCGGAGCCAATGAGGAGGAGCATGCGTGCCCCTTGCGGCACGGTCCGCCCGTACCACTCGACGTCGCGCATGACGGTCCGCGCGGCGTACTGCGCGGGCGAGCTGTGGCGCAGGATCTCCTCGATCGCGCCGGAAAGCCGCGCGGGATCGGCCAGAATCTTGCGGTATTCCTCCGGGTGGCGGGCGAAGAGGACGGCCGCGTTGGCGAGCAGCTTCGTCGTGGTCTCGTTGCCCGCGGCGCCGAGCAGCGTGCAGAAGCCGATGATCTCCCCGTCGCTGAGCCGCGTCGTCCCGCCGTCGGTCTCGACCTCTGCCTCGAAGAGACCGCACATGAGCCCGTCGTTCGGGCGCCGGCGCAGCTCGCCGATGAGATCGTACCAATAGCGCATCTGGTTGAGCGACGCCTCGAGCGCGCGCGCAGGGATCGCGGGCGTGTCGGGGTCGCGCTCGAGGGCAACGTCCGTCCACTCGCGCAGCTGGCGGCGGTCCGCGTCGGGCACGCCGAGCAGCGTGAAGATGACCTCCATCGGAAGCGGCGTCGAGAAGTCCTTCACGAAGTCGCCACCGCCCTCGGCCACCAGCGGCTCCAGCAGCCGGATGGCAGTGGCGCGGACGAACGGCTCGAGGCTCTCCACCCGGCGCGGCGTGAAGGCGCGGCTCACGAGCTTCCGGAGCCGATCGTGGCGCGGCGGGTCGAGGGAGATCATCATCGGCGTGGCCTCGAGCATCTTCGGGTCCAGCCGCTCGAGGACGACGCCTTCCGCCGAGCTGTAGGTCGCCCAGTCGACGAGCGATGGCAGCACGTCGCGGAAGCGCGACAAGGCCCAGAACTCGAGCTGCTCGTTGCGATGGAGCGGCTCGTGGTCGCGGAGCCAGCGGTAGATCGGGTACGGATTTTCCTGGAACTCGTACGAGAAGGGGTTCAGCTCCACGCCGCCTACGGAGATATCCGGATGAGCTCGGCGCGGCAATCTCCCCTCTGACCTCACCGCCCCTCCCACAGCCGCTCCACGCGCTGCCGCATCCGCATGAGCAGATCGAGGGTGTCCTTCGACTCCGGTGACTCCGCGTACGACGTCCACTGCGGCGACGTCGCGAACGGATCCGTCAGGTCGAGCCGCCGCTGCGTGACCTGGTCGCACACCCACTGCCAATCCGCCGTCGCGGCGCCCCCGCGCGCGGCCAGCTCGCGGATCGCCTCACCCCGGAGCCGCGCGCGGCAGGAGCTCGGTGGACGCTTGACCGCGTCGTCGATGCCCTCGACGCCGGCGATGTGGTGGGCCAGCACGCCGGCACGGTCGAGCGCGCCGAAGATGCCGCTGTCGCCGAGCTGGCTGAACCGCACGTCGATCTCGAAGAGCTCCTGCCGCAGCTCGAGGAACGGCGCGAAGCCGTCCCACAGGAGCCCGTGCTTGCGGAGCGTCGGCGTGAGCGCCTCGATCACGTCCGGGATGGGGCTCGTCCGCCCGATGAGCTTCTCCGGGCGGATCTTGCCCTTGTGCTCGGCCTTCGCCAGGGCGGCCATCACCTGCATCGCGATCAACGTCCAGTGCGGTAGCGAGTCCCACGCGAGCCCTCGCCGCGCGGCGCGGTCGCGGAACAGCGGGAGCTTGATCGCCCAGTCGAGCACGGACGACACCGACGCGGGCGCACCTTCGAGGCGCTCGAGGGCCGCTCGCCAGCGGCGGCAGACGTCGCCGGCCCACGGCGGCATGAAGGCGTCGTCCACGTGGCGCTCGGCCTCGTCCAGGTAATGGTGCTGGATGTCGAGTGCGTCGAGACGTCGCCCGTCGATCGCGGGCACCGTGGCCCTGCACGTCGGATCGCGCGCGAACGTCCGGATGGCGTCGAGCGGCGAGCGCGGTTGCACGGCATCGCCCGGCGACAGCCCGGCGTCCACCATCGCCACAATGAGCGCCGTCGTGCCGAGCTTCAGCCACGCCGCCGTCTCCGAGCACACGCTCTCGCCGCACAGCAGATGCAGGCGCTGGTAGTCGTGGCCGGCGAGCGTCTCCCCCTTGGTGTGGAAGATGCCGCGGTGATGCGTCGACTCCCCCGACACGCCGCGGTTCAGATGCGCCACGCGCGGCGAGAGCGTGAACTCGATGCCCTTCGACAGGTTGTTGAAGCCACCGGCGCCCGTGTAGACGACGCGCGAGACCAGGTGGGGCATGATGTGACGGCACAACAGGTCTCGATCGCCACGAAACAGGTACGACTCGTGGCAGCCCCAGGTCGCCTGCGTGCCCGTGTAGTCGACGTTGCCGCGCCAGACGAGCACGTCCCTGATGTCCCGCGAGCGCGCGACGAGCTCTGACGCGACCCGCTCCATGATGCGATCGCCGGCGCGGACGTAGCGCACGCCGTCCCACGGGTCGGTGCATTCCGGCGTGCTGAACTCGGGATGCCGGCCCGT
>VBKG01000435.1 GCA_005879585.1 Deltaproteobacteria bacterium
CGCCGATCTCGTCCCGCGCCTCGAGCACCAGGACGGACGCGCCGGCCTGCGCGAGCGCGATCGCGGCGGACAGTCCATTGGGGCCCGAGCCGACGACGACGGCGTCGTCCACTCACGCCTCGCCGCAATCCCACGGCTTCCGCCTGGCGAGGTCCGAGAGCTCCGCGTGGCCCTCGTCGAGCACGCCTCGGTTCGCGTCGACGATCCGCCAGTGCAGCGTCGAGCCGAGGATCGGCTGGGCCTCGACGCAGATCACGCGCAGCTCGCCCTCCTCGAAGTCGCACTGCTCCTGCACGGCCGCGATCAAGCGCTCGTCGGCGAGGTGACCTTCTCCGAAGTTCCATCCGAGTGCCGAGGCGGCGACGGCCTCTCCGTCGACGTAGGTGTATTCGCGGAACGGGTTGCCGTCGGTGGCGCGCGGCAGCAGCAGCCCGAGCACGCGCCCCTGAAGGTGGAGCGCTCGAAACGCGAGGAACCCGGCGTCCATCTGCGCCGCCTGCTCCGCGGAGAGGAAGCGCTCGAGCTGCTCGCGGAGGAGCGGGGCAGCCCGTTTGAGCCTCGCGAGCTTCCGCTGGCTGCCACGACGAAACAGCCAGGCATTCCACGCCCAGTTTCCGGCGTAGTAGCGCATCGCGAGCAGGAAGGAGACCTTCGAGGGGACGAGGTTGCCGATGAGCGGAACGACGAGCAGGACGACCACGAGATAGACCGTGAGCGGCACCGACCCGACCGCGAAGAGGCTCACCGTCGGGTGGGCGGCGAAGAGGAAGAACGCCGCGTAGATGCTGAGGATGTTCCATTCGAAGACGGCCGCGATCGGGAGATTGCTGAGGATGAACCCGTGGAGCAGCAGCACGAAGGACATGCCGACGTAGAGCAGCGGCCCGTGGTGGGTGACGAAGAGCAAGGTCAGCGGCGCCGCGAACTCGAGGAACGTGCCGGCGTGTGCCATCGTCTTCGCCAGGCGCGACGGCCGCAGGTCGTCGGGGTACGACACGAAAAGCCGCCGCCGCAGCCCGGCGCTCTTCAGCAGCGGATTGTTGGCCGTCATGATCGGCACGACGTATCCGAACGCGACGGTCAGCTTCGAGACGCCGGCCCAGAACCAGATGGCGAGCTGCACCCATTTGCAGGCGGCGATCCAGTTCCCGGCGAGCAGGAAGCAGACGATCATCGCGAAATGGTGCTCGAAGCGCGCGGCGAGAGCGATTGTCCCGTCGCCGAGGGCGCAGAGCGGAAGCAGAGCGACGATCGGGACGAGATGGCTGGCGGCGATCGCCGGCTGGACGAGCGCACGCAGCAGCGAGACGACGAGCGCCGCGTAGAGCGCGACGTCGAGCATCGTCCGGGTATTCCTGCCGAGCAGCGGCAGGCCGCGGACCAGCGGAAGCTTCGTCGTGCCGGGGCGCAGGAAGTGCAGGAACGCGGTGAACGGCGGCCACATTCGCAGCCCGAGCGGTCCGCTCATGCAGCCGAATCCCATCACCTCGACGAGGCTCGCCCACAGAAACGCCTTCTGGAACGCGGTCCCGTCGAAGATCCACGACCGGAAGTCGCGGAGCGTGCCGAGCCCGGGCGTGAAGCGGCAGAAGAACACCCAGCCGAGGACGAACAGCGACAGCTTCACCGCGTGGAACAGGTACGCGGCAAGCGGGTATCCGAGACCCTTCAGCACGTAGAGGTTCGTGCCGATGCGGACGCGCTCCGTGAAATCCTTCTTCGACCACTCGTCGGTATCGAACTCTGCGAGTGGTTCCGGGATCACGGCGTCACTTCTCGAGCGCATCGAGTCCGAAGTTCGACGAGAGTATGATTCCATGCGATGCCAGATCCGCGATCGACTCGAGCCGCCGTGCCGTCGCGAACGGACGGTGCCCGCGCGCACGCAGCTCGCATGCGAGTGCCCGTCCGATCCCGGTCGAGCACCCGGTGACGATGACGACCTGTTCTTCCAGCGACGTCATGGGCGCGAGCTATACCACCGGTGACGTGCATCGAGCACCCTCGGCCGGCGGTTGCTCGCGCGAGGACGGCGGCGGCCGATGGACAGGACGGGTCACCAGGCATAGGAGAGCGGCGCAGATGACGGCGTTCGACCGCCTCCACGAGCTACTCCGTGCGCTGAACGACGAGAAGGTCGACTACGTGCTGTTCGGGGGGCAGGCGGTCAATCTGCACGGGATTCCACGCTTCACGGAGGACATCGACCTGTTCGTGTCGCCCATGGCGGAGAACGTGGCGCGACTGCGGCAGGCGCTCCGCCGGCTCTGGAGCGATCCCGCGATCGAAGAGATCCAGGCGAGCGACCTCGCGGGAGACTACGCCGTCGTCCGGTACGGGACCCCCGACGACTTCAACGTCGACCTGGTGTCGCGGATCGGAGAGGCGTTTCGATTCGAGGATGTCGAGAGCCAGGTGCAAGAGTTCGGCAGCGTACCCGTACGCATTGCGACACCACGTATGCTCTACCGCATGAAGCGCGACACGCTTCGCCCGATCGATCATGCCGACGCGGCCGACCTGAAGGCGAAATTCGGAATCGAGGACGACTGATGCCCGTGCGCAGGTTCCGGAGCTTCGAGGAAGCGCGCCAGGCGCTCTGGACGGAGCCCGACGATCCGGCGCTCCTCGAGCGGCTGAAGCGCCTCGGCGAGCTGGCGCGTCCGGTCGACCGGCCGCGTGGCGTCTTTCGTTACCGGACCATCGGCGAGGCGAAGGCGGCGAGGAACCGGCCGAGCCACCGCTGAGGGTGGTGCCCGGCGCGGTCACTCCAGGATGGCCGTCTCTGCCGGCTCCTCGGTCACGCGGTTCTCGATCGCGCCGATCTTCTCGATCTCGATCCGCACGACGTCGCCGGCGCGGAGGAACCGCGGCGGGCTCATGGCGCCGCCGACG
>VBKG01000102.1 GCA_005879585.1 Deltaproteobacteria bacterium
GCCGTCGATGGTCGACTGGCCGGTGCCGTAGCGGTTGTCGAAGAGGTGCTTGGTATCGGCGTCGTTCACCGCGATGACGGGGATCTTGAGCGCGGCGTCGCGCTCCATGGCGCGCAGGCGTATGACGCCCGTCGTCGTCTCCTCCATGCTCGCCATGACCTCGGGCGCCTGCACCGCGTACTCGGTGTGCAGGAGCGTCACCAGGTCCGCGCCGTCGTCGAGCGTCACCTGCGGATGGCGGTCGAGCGCCGCGCGCAGGTGGGCGTAGTAGCGGTTCCGGTCCTCGCCGCAGACGGCATACACCGGGATCTTCTGGTCGCGGACTAGCGAGGCCGCCGCGTCGTCCTGCGTGGACAGCGGGTTGGAGCCGCAGAGTGCCACGTCCGCCCCGCCGTCGCGCAGCGTCCGCATGAGGTTGGCGGTCTCGGTCGTGACGTGCAGGCAGGCCGAGACCTTGAGGCCGCGGAGCGGCTTGTCGCGCGCGAACTCCTCCCGCACGCGGCGCAGCACCGGCATGCGCTCGTCGGCCCAGGCGATGCGCCGGCGGCCCTCGTCCGCCAGCGCCAGCGACTTGACGTCGTACTTCTTGCCCGCCATCGGATCCTCAGCCCATCCCGGACCGGCGGCCGAGGCCGGCGGCGGCCCGCAGCGCCTCGGCGCGGTCCGTCCGTTCCCACGTGAAATACATGCCGTCGGGGACGCGGCCGAAGTGGCCGTACGAGGCGGTGCGGCGGTAGATCGGACGCTTGAGGCCGAGGGTCTCGATGATCGCCGCGGGCTTGAGATCGAAGTGCTCGCGCACGAGCCGCGCGATCTGCTCCTCGGCGATGGCGCCGGTGCCGAACGTGTCGACCGCGACGGAGACCGGGTCCGCCACGCCGATGGCGTACGCCACCTGCACTTCACAGGTGCGCGCGAGCTCGGCCGCCACGATGTTCTTCGCGATGTAGCGCGCCATGTAGGCGGCGCTGCGGTCGACCTTGCTCGGATCCTTGCCGCTGAACGCGCCGCCGCCGTGACGGCCGTAGCCGCCGTACGTGTCGACGATGATCTTCCGCCCGGTGAGCCCGCAGTCGCCCTGTGGACCGCCGACCTCGAATCGTCCCGTGGGGTTGATGAAATAGACGGTGTTCTTGTCGAGGAACTCCGGCGGCACGACCTTCTTCACCACCTCCTCGAGGACCGCCTCCTTGAGCGCACCGTGCGTCACCTCGGGGGTGTGCTGGGTCGACACGACGACGGTGTGCGCGCGCCGCGGCCGGCCGTCACGGTACTCGACCGAGACCTGGCACTTCCCGTCCGGCCGGAGAAACGGCAGGAGCCCGGAACGCCGCGCCTCGCCCAGACGCTGGCCGATGCGATGCGCGGTGTACACCGCGAAGGGCATGTACTCCTTCGTCTCGTCGCAGGCGTAGCCGAACATCATGCCCTGATCGCCCGCGCCCTGCTCGGCATTGTAGAGGCCGGCGCCCGCGGTGACGCCCCGCGAGATGTCCGGCGACTGCTTCTCGATCGCGGTGACGATCGTGCAGCTGTCGCAGTTGAAGCCGCTGTCCGCGCTCGTGTAGCCGATGTCGCGGATCACCTGCTTGGCGATCTCGCCGAACTCGACCTTCGCCTTGCTCGTGATCTCGCCGGCCACGACGACGAGCCCGGTCTTGATGAGCGACTCGCAGGCGACCCGGCTGTCGGGGTCCTGCGCCAGCAGCGCGTCGAGCACGGCGTCGGAGATCTGGTCGCAGACCTTGTCCGGGTGGCCGTCGTTGACCGATTCCGACGTGAAAACGCAATCTTTGAGCATCCGGCTGTGCCTCCTGGGTCTTCGGGCTGGCGGGTATAACCGAACGGCGTCCGGCGGGGCAAGCGCGCGCGGCTATTCGTCCTCGTTGAACCGGCTGTCGAGCAGATTCCGGATCGCCTCGAGCGCCTCGCCGGCCTGCGGGCCGCTCGCCGCCACGTCGATCCGGCTTCCCTGCTCGGCAGCGAGCATCATGATCCCCATGATGCTCGTGCCGCTGACGGTCTGACCGTCCTTGGTGATGTTGACCTCGGCGTCATACTTGGTGACCGTTTCGACGAAGAGCCGGGCCGCGCGCGCATGCAGCCCGAGCTTGTTGCGGATCTCGAGCGTCGCGCGCCGTTCCTCCTTGGGGGAATCCCTCATCCCGGCTCAGCGGCCGGCCGTCGCCCAGAAGATGTGCTCCTGACCATAGCGCTGGATGAAGCGTGCGAGTTCGCGCGCATCCATCTGGTCCCGGGCAGTGGTGAGCTTGATCAGGATCGGCATGTTGACGCCCGCGACGACCTCGGACCCGTGCTCGCGCGCGACGGCGAGACTCTGGTTGGTGGGCGTGTCGCCGAGCATGTCGGTGAGGATGATGACCCCTTGCCCGCGGTCGGCCCGCCGGACGGCCGCATCGACCCGCTCCCGGATGTCTTCGGGGCGGTCGTCGTAGGCGGTCGCGATGCCCTCGATCCCGTCGACCGGACCGAGCACACTCTCGAGCGTCTGCACCATCTCGACGGCGACGCGGCCGTGTCCGATCACGATGATCCCGACCATCCACGAAAAATCTACTCTCCGGCCCGGGGGGCGGCAAGGCGCCGCGCCGTCAGCGCTCGGCGTCGCGATGGCGGACGAGGACGGCGTGGCCGCGGTCGCCGAGCCGTCGGCGGAGCTCCTCGACCAACACGACCGAGCGGTGTCGCCCCCCCGTGCACCCGAGCGCGACGGTGAGATAGCTCTTTCCCTCGTGCTGGTAGCGGGGCAGGGCGAAGTCGAGGAGGTCCGTCAGCCGCCGGAGGAACTCCTCGGTCTCGTCCCGGGCGAGGACGTACTCGGCGACCGCGGCGTCCGTGCCGGTCCGGTGGCGCAGCTCCTCGACGAAGAACGGGTTTGGCAGGAACCGGCAGTCGATGGCGAGGTCGGCGTCGCTCGGCAGGCCGTACTTGTAGCCGAAGGACACGAGCGAGACGGTCATGCTGCCGCCCGCGACGCGATCGACGAGGTCGCGGAGCGCGGTACGGAGCTCGTGCACGGTGAGCCCACTCGTGTCGACGACGCGATCCGCGACCTCACGCAGCGGTCTCAGCTTCTCGCGCTCACGGCGGATGCCGTCAGCCAGGCTGCCGCCCTCGGCCGCGGGATGCGGCCGCCGCGTCTCGCTGAAGCGCCGCATCAGCACGTCGTCGCTCGCTTCGAGGTACACCACCTCGACGTCGATGCCGCTCTGCCGGAGCTCCCCGCACACGCGCGGGAACTCGGCGAGCAGGCGCCGCTCGCGCACGTCGATGCCGAGTGCCACGCGCGTCACCTCCTCGCCCGAGCTCTCCCAGAGCTCGACGAAGCGGGGGATCAGCGCGACGGGGAGATTATCGATGCAGTAGAAGCCGAGGTCCTCGAGGCTCCGGATCGCGGTGCTCTTGCCGGAGCCCGAGAGCCCCGTCACGACGACGACGCGTAGGCGTGCGCTCACCGTCACCCTCCCGCCGCGTCGCGGTCGATGCGCCGGGTGAACTCGAGCGCGCTGTGCCGGCCGCGATGGCGGAGGAGATGGTTCCGCGCCGCGGTCTCGATGAGCAGCGCCATGCTGCGGCCGGGACGTACCGGGATGCGCACCATCGGCAACGGCAGCTCGAGCAGCGTGTAGCGCTCCTCGACCAGGCCGAGGCGGTCGACGGTGTCGGTCCACTCGACCAGCTCGACCACGAGGTCGAGCTGCCGCTCGTCGAGTGTGGCGAGCGTGCCGAAGAGCGCCTCGACGTCGATGATGCCGAGGCCGCGGATCTCCATGTGATGCGACAGCCGCTCGGCGGCACGGCCGCGGAGCACCGTGGGCGAGATGCGCCGCACGATGACGATGTCGTCGGCGACGAGCCGGTGGCCGTGGGTCACGAGGTCGAGGGCGGCCTCGCTCTTGCCGATCCCGCTCTTCCCGAGGATGAGCGTGCCGAGACCGTGGACCTCGACGAGGTCCGCGTGGAGCTGCGTCTCCGGCGCGAGCTGCTCCTCGAGCCACGCCGACGCGGCGCGGATGAAGTCGCTGGTGCGGCGCGCCGTCGCCAGCACCGGGACGTCGGCCGCGTCGGCGGCCTGGACGAGCGGCGCCGGCGCCGCGGCGCCGTTGGTCACGACGAAGCAGGCCACGCCGGCGGCGGCGACTGCGGCGGCCGCATGGAACGCGCGCTCCGGCCCGAGCGTGCCCAGGTAGGACACCTCGGAGTTGCCGAGCACCTGGACGCGGTCGGGATGGAGCTGCGGCAGGAAACCGGCGAGCGCCAGGCCGGGCTGCTGCAAGCGCGGCAGCGCGATCGGACGCGAGAGGCCGCGCCCCCCCGCGACGAGTGCGAGCCCGAGGTCGGGGCCACTCGTCTCCAGCAGGGCGCCGACCGTGACGGTCAATACCGGTCGTCCTCCGTCCGGATCGTCTCGAACAGGTCGCGCGCGCTGGGCGCTTCCATCAGGCGGCGACGAAAGGTCTCTTCCTTCAGCAGACGCGAGATGCGCGCGAGCGCCTTCAGGTGCGCACCCGCCGAGTCCTCCGGCGCTACGAGAAGGAAGAAGAGGTGGGTCGGCTTCCCGTCGAGCGACTGGAAATCGACGCCCGCGAGGCTCCGCCCGAAGGCCGCCAGCACGCGCTTCAGGCCGGGCAGCTTGCCGTGCGGGATGGCAACGCCGTCCCCGAGCGCGGTGCTGTTCAGGCGCTCGCGGTCCTCGAGCGCCTGGATCAGCCGCTGCCGGTCGATCTCGCCGTGATCGCGGGCGAGGACGCCGGCGAGCTCCTCGATCACGTCGGCCTTGCTGCGGCCCACGAGCGTCCCGACGACGGAGGTCTCCTGGAGGATGTCCGTGATCTTCATGGCTCGATCAGGCCGTAGCTGCCGTCTTTCTTCCGGTAGAGAACGGCGAGCGTCTGGTGCGACGCGTTGGTGAAGACGAGGAACTCGTCGCCCGAGAGGTCGAGCTGCTCGACCGCCTCCTCGAGCGAGAGCGGCTTCGCGGGCACGTGCTGGGTGCGGATGATGCGTCGATCGGTCCCCGGCTCCGGCGGCTCGGCCGCGAGGACGGAGGTGCGGACCTCGGCCGCCTCGCCGCCGCGGCTGCCGGACGGTCCCTTGTGGTCGCGACGCTTGGCCTTCAGCTTCTGCGCCTGGTGCTCGAGCTTGTCGAGCGCGAGGTCGATCGCCGAGTAGAGGTCGTGCGTCTCCTCCTTGGCGAACATCGTCACATGGTCCGCCTGGAGGGTGATCTCCGCGACGTGACGCTCTTTGGCGACGCTCAGGATGACGTGCGCGTCGACGGGACGGCGGAGGTACTTCTTGACGCGCTCGAGCTTCTCCTCGGCGTAGGCGCGCAGCGCCGGCGTCGGCTCGACGTGGCGGAACGTGACCGTGATCTGCATGGCGACCCCTTCCCGATCTCGGAGGGCCCGCGGCGCGGGCCCGGAAGGCGGGGACGGCATCGCAGCGGGATGCCTCAGTACACCTGCTTGCGTTTGGAGGACGGGAGGATGCCCATCAGCTCGCGGTACTTCGCCACGGTCCGCCGGGCGATGTCGATCTGCTCCTTGCCCAGCATCTCGGCGATGTACTGGTCGCTGAGCGGCTTCTTCGCGTCTTCCTTGGCGATGATCCCGCGGATCTTGTCCTTCACGCTCTCCGCGGAGACGTCCTCCCCGCGCCCGCTGCGGAGGCTCGAGGTGAAGAAGTACTTCAGCTCGAACGTGCCCTGCGGCGTGTGGACGTACTTGCCGGCCGTCGCGCGGCTCACCGTCGACTCGTGCATGCCGATGTCGTTCGCGACGTCCTTCAGAACGAGCGGTCGGAGCTGCGAGACGCCGCGGTCGAGGAAGTCGCGCTGGAACTTCACGATGCTCGACGTGACCATGTAGAGCGTCCGCTGGCGCTGGTGGATCGACTTGATCAGCCACGCCGCCGCCCGCATCTTCTCCTGGATGTAGCCCCGCGCTTCCGGTGCGCCGTTGGCGCCGAGCATGCGGCGGTAGAACGACGAGACGCGGAGCCGCGGCAGCCCTTCCTCGTTGAGCGTGACGATGTATTCCTCGCCCAGCTTGTGGACATGGACGTCCGGCGTGACGTAGCGCGTGTCGCTCTCGCTGAAGTCGCGGCCGGGCTTCGGCTCGAGCACCGAGACGATCTTGGTGGCCTCGGCGATCTGCTCCATCGGCGCCCCGAGCTCGCGCGCGAGGCGGTCGAAGCGCCGGCTCTCGAGCATCGGCAGGTAGTTGCGCACGATGCGGGCGGGCAGCGAATCTTCCGCGAGACCGAGCTGGCGCAGCTGCACCAGCAGGCACTCGGACAGGGTGCGCGCCGCCACCCCGGGCGGATCGAACTCCTGCAGACGCATCAGCACGCGCTCGACGATCGCGGTGTCGGGCCACACGTTGGCCAGGAACGCCGCCTCCTCGAGTGACACCGTGAGGTAGCCATCCTTGTCGAGGCTGCCGATCAGGATTGCGCCGACCTCCTTCTCCGTGTTCGAGAGATCGGAGAGCCGGAGCTGCCACATGAGGTGATCGGGCAGGAGGGTGCGCTTGACGAGGATGTTCTCGAGCGCGGGTCGCCGGTCGTCGTCGTCGCTCGGCGCGTTGCCCCCGCTCGTTCCGTGCATGTCGTTGCCGTAGTTCTCGGCGAAGTCTTTCCAGTCGATCTCCCCGACGCTCGACGCCTCCTGGACCTCGGGTGGCGTGTCGCCGTTCGCCTGCCAGTCCTCGGTGCCGGTCTGGCTGTCGACCGTGGGCACCGCGTCCTCGGCCTTCTCCTCGACCTGCTCCTCGAGGAGCGGATTCTCGGTGAGCTCCTGGTCGACGAGGGTGTCGAGCTCCGCGCGCGAGACCTGCAGGATCTTGATCGCCATGCGGAGCTGCGGCGTCATCACGAGCTGCTGTGAGAGCCGCTGCTGAAGGACGATGCGCGCGTCGCCAGCCATGCTGCTTACGATTCGTTCACAGGCGGAACTTCTCGCCCAGGTAGATCTCGCGCGCCCGCGGGCTTTCCGCGATGCGCGCGGGGATGCCCTCCTCGAGCACGGTACCCTCGTTCAGAATGTACGCTCGATCGCAGATGTCGAGGGTTTCCCGCACATTGTGGTCCGTGATGAGAACTCCGATGCCCCGCTCCTTTAACTGAGTCACAATGTTCTGAATGTCAACCACAGCGATCGGATCGATGCCCGCGAACGGCTCGTCGAGCAGCATGAACGACGGCGAGATGACCAGCGCGCGCGTGATCTCGACGCGACGCCGCTCGCCGCCGGAGAGGGAGTACGCTTTGTTCTTTGCGAGTCTGGCGATCCCGAGCTCGTCGAGCAATCGCCGGCAGCGGTCGCGACGCTCGTCGGCGCTCAGGTCGAGCGTCTCGAGGATCGCGCGGATGTTGTCCTCGACGGTGAGCTTGCGAAAGACCGACGGTTCCTGCGGCAGGTAGCTCACACCGCGCCGCGCTCGCTCGTACATGGGCAGTGTGGTCACGTCTTCGCCGTTCAGGAATACCGTGCCGGCGTCGGGACGCGTGAGGCCGACGATCATGTAGAAGGTGGTCGTCTTGCCGGCACCGTTGGGGCCGAGCAGGCCGACGACCTCGCCGGCGTGAACCTCGATCGACACGTCGTCCACGACGCGCCGCGCTGCGTACGATTTGCTCAGGCGCTCGGCGCGCAGCAGCGCAGCCCCGGTGCCGTTCACGGGCGCGCCTGGTTCGCGTCGCGCGCCGGTGAGTCCGCCACCGGCTCGGGATGGGGGGGTTCCTTCGTTGTCGCCAGCGTCCCATCCTTCGCCGGGTAGAGGACCGCCTTCACGCGCTTGCGTCCACCTTCGACGACGCTGCGGTTCTCGTCGAGGAAGACGATCACCCGGTCGCCGGCGACCTCGTTCGGTCCCTCGTGCAGGAGCGGGTTCTCGGTCAGGACGAGCGTGCGCTGGGTCTGGTCGAAGACGGCCTTGCCGCCGGTGGCCCAGCGTGCGCCCTGGTCGATCCGGACGTTGCCGATGGCGACGACTTCGTGGACGCGCTGCGTACCCTTGGCCGCCGGGTCGGGCACGGGCGGGTCGGCCTTTGGCGGCGGCGTCCCGTCCTTCGCCGTCCCGTCCTTCATGTTCTCGAACGTGACGGTCAACGTGTCGCTCCGCAGCTTCACCTGCCCCTGCGTTGCCTGCACGTCGCCGCGGTAGACGACGACGTTGTTCTTGTAGTCGTACTCGAGCCTGTCCGCGTTGATGGTGATCGGGTCCTTGCGGTTGCTCACCGTCCCGAGGTCGAAGAGCCCGCCGCCGGACGGCTCGTCCCGTCCCGTGGCTGCCGCCGGACCGACCGCCCACACCGCGAGGGCGCCGACCGCGAGCGTATCACGAAGGTGCCGCATTGCTCCGCAGGACGGTGCGCACCTCCTCGAGCAGGCGCACGTGCTGGGGTGTCACGTCGACCTCCATGCCCCGTCCGCTGACGTCGAGCGTGCGGCCGTGCAGCCGCACCGGACCGGGCGACGTGATGAGGTCGCGCGCGCGGTCGTAGGTGGCCTCGCCAGTCTGCACCTCGAGATCGTCGAGCTTGACCGTGACGTCCCCGCGCAGCGTGAGCGATCGGAGCTCGCGGCCGGCGAGCACCAGCCGACCCTCCGACCCCGAGACGTGCGCCCGCCGCTGGCCGTCAGCCAGATAGAAGGTCATCTGGGGCTCGCGGACGACGATCTCGTCCTGCTTGTCGAAGTACTGCGCATCGCGCGCCGTGATCTCCCACAACGTCCGTCCCTTCTCCACCTTGACCCGGCGAAAGCTCCGGATGTGCTGCGCGACCGTCGGCAGGAAATCGCTCCCGAGGTCGGCGAGCGTCCGGGCGCGGCGGGAGCCCACGGTGCGCGAGACCTGCCAGCCGATCCCTGCGAGGGCGGCGGCCACCACGACGAGCAAGGCGGCGCGTAGCCGTGTCCTTGGCATCCGCTCCCGTGCCGTTCGAAGCCGCACGCGGAGTGCTACCACGCGCCCCGGGCACTGTAAAGGTAAAACGCTCTCAGGCGGGCTGCCGCCGCCACCGCTGATGCCACCACACCCACTCCGCGGGTGCGCGTCGGATCTGCGTCTCGATGGCCGCGGTGAATCGCGCCGTCACTTCCGTCACACGCCCGCGCCCGTTGCCTTCGCCGAGCGGGACCGGCGCCATGCGCACGAGGTGGCCGCCGCCGGGCCGGCGCTGGATGAACGCCGTGACGACCGGGACCCGCGCGCGAAGCGCGAGGAGCGCGGCGCCGGGCGGCGTGTGCGCGGGACGCCCGAAGAACGGCACGAAGACGCCGGCGCCTTGCGTGTCCTGGTCGATCAGGAGGGCGACGATGCGCCCGCGCCGGAGCGCGTCGCGCGCGCCGTGCCAGAAGTGCGGCTCCTCGCGCAGCAGGATCTCGAGGCCGGCCCCGGATCGGAACCCGGCGATCAGGTGGTGGAAGCGCTCCTCGTGGACGCGTCGCGCGACCACCGTGAGCGGGTACCCGCGATGCGCCACCGCGGCGGCGAGGAGCTCCCAGTTGCCGACGTGCGCGGCGATGGCGAGGCATCCCTTGCCGGCGCCGACGGCCGCATCCAGCGCCGCTGCCCCCTCGATGATCACGTATTCCGGCCGCGCGGCGAGCCGCCGCCAGAGCGCCAGCTCGGCGAACGATGCGCCCGCGTGGCGGAACGTCGATCGCGCGAGCCGCCGTCGTGCCGCGGGCGACAGCTCCGGGAAGGCGACACCGAGGTGCTCGACCGCGAGGCGGCGTGGCCGGCCGAGCACGGCGTACGCGAGGCTGCCGAGCGCGCGCCCGAGGGCGAGGCCGACCCCGAGTGGCAGCGTGCCGATCAGGTGGCCGACGCCGCCGAAGCCGCGCGCCAGCAGCGCGTTGCGCGGCTCGCGCGTCGCGCGACGGAGCCGCCGCCAGACCGAGCGGCGCGCCATCAGGAGCGCGACCCAAGATTCTCCGCGCGCGAAGCGCGCGGCCGAGCGAAGCGAGCGGGGAGTGAGGACCCGCCGGGCTTTGCCCGGCGGGGCGAGGGGTGGAACCCCTCGCGTAGACTAGACGACGCCGGCACGGAGGAGGTCGTGCAGGTGGATGACGCCCGCGGGGCGCCGCGAGCCGTCGGCGAGGACGAACAGCGACGTGATCGCGTGCCGCTCCATGAGCGCTACCGCCTCCGCGGCGAGCGCGCTGCCGGTGATCGTCTTCGGCGACGTGGTCATCAGGTCGCGGGCGCGGAGCTGGCGCGGGTCGGCGGTGCGCTCGAGCGCGCGACGGAGATCGCCGTCGGTGATCACGCCGCGGAGCTCTCCCGACGCGCTCAGCACGCCGGTGAGACCGAGGCGCTTGGAGGTGATCTCGACGAGGGTCTCTTTGAAGGCCGTGTCCTCGCCGACGAGCGGCATGGCGTCTCCGCCGTGCATCAGGTCCTCGACCCGCGTGAGGCGCCGCCCGAGCGCGCCGCCCGGATGGAGCCGCGCGAAGTCCTCGGCCGAGAACCCGCGCTCTTCGAGCAGTGTCAGCGCCAGCGCGTCGCCGATCGCCATTGCGGCCGTGGTGCTCGCCGTCGGAGCGAGCCCGAGCGGGCAGGCCTCGCCGGGGACGCTCACGTCGAGGGCGACGTCGGCTTGCTGTGCGAGCGTCGAGTCGGGGTCGCCGCAGACGGCCACGAGCGGGATGCCGAAGCGGCGCGCGAGCGGCAGGAGCCGCAAGAGCTCCTCGCTCTCGCCGCTGTTCGAGACCGCGAGCAGCACGTCGCCGCGCACCAGCGTGCCGGCGTCGCCGTGGTTGCCGTCGGCGGCGTGCAGGAAGAAGGCCGGCGTGCCGGTCGATGCGAGCGTCGCCGCGATCTTCCGGCAGACGATGCCCGACTTGCCGACGCCGGTGACCACCACCTTCCCGCGGCACGCGAGCAGCAGGTCGAGCGCGCGCGTGAAGCGCTCGTCCAGGCGGTCGCGGATGGATGTGAGCGCGTGCGCCTCGACGTCGAGGACGCGCCGGGCGCGGTCGAGGCGATCGGAGGTCATCGACGCACAGCGTGGTCGATCGCGACGAGCTCGGCGAGGAGCGCCGGCAGCTCCGCGAGAGGCACGCTCGTCGCGCCGTCCGAGAGCGCGCGGCTCGGGTCCTCGTGGACCTCCATGAATACCGCGTCCACACCGACGGCCACCGCCGCACGCGCGAGCGGCGCGACGAACCGTCGCTCGCCGCCCGATGCCGTACCCTGGCCGCCGGGCAGCTGCACGCTGTGGGTGGCGTCGAACACGACGGGGCAGCCGGTCTCGGCGAGGATCGGCAGCGCCCGGAAGTCGGTCACGAGGTTGTTGTACCCGAAGGTGAAGCCGCGCTCGCAGACGAGGAGATCCTGATTCCCCGTCGAGCGCGCTTTCTCGACGACCTGCGCCATCTCGCGCGGCGAGAGGAACTGCCCCTTCTTCAGGTTGACGGGCTTGCCGGCGGACGCGACCGCGACGATGAAATCCGTCTGCCGGCAGAGGAAGGCGGGCGTTTGCAGCACGTCGGCCACCTCGGCGACGGCGGCGATCTGCGTCTCGTCATGCACGTCGGTGAGCACGGGCAGGCCCGTCGTGCGCCGCACCTCGGCGAGGATGGCGAGGC
>VBKG01000103.1 GCA_005879585.1 Deltaproteobacteria bacterium
CGTGACCCGCACCACGATCGCGAGCGACGCGGCGCCGCGCGCCATCGGGCCGTACGCACAGGCCGTCGCCGCGGGCGACCTCGTCTTCTGCTCCGGCCAGGTCGGACTCGACCCGGCGAACGGCCGCCTCGTGCCGGGCGGCATCGCGGTCGAGCTGAGCCGTGCGCTCGACAACCTCGCCGCCGTCCTGTCCGCCGCCGGCCTCGGCCTCGACGACGTGGTGAAGACCACGGTGTACCTGCTGGACCTCGCGGAGTTCCCGGCCATGAACGAGGTGTACGCGCGCTACTTCCGCGCGCCGTATCCGGCGCGGGCGACGGTCGGGGTGGCCGCGCTGCCCGCGGGCGCGAGGGTCGAGATCGAGGCAGTGGCGGTGCGCCGGTAGGCCGTCTTTCCGGGCAGCGGCAGGCCGCGTATCGCTGAGGCCGTCCCGCCGCTTGTGGCGGCGTCCCCATCCACTATCGTGCACGGAATGCTGCCGCCGCCCTCGGGGACGCTGCTCGTCGCGTGGATCGTCCTCGCCCTCGTGCTCGTGGGGCTCGGCACGCTCGTCCGGCGCCTGGGGCGGGTGCCCGCGGCCGCCGGGACCGACCCGTTCCTCGACTTCTGGACGGGGTGGGCGGCGCTCACGGTCGTCCTCGAGGCGTGGCACCTCGTGCTGCCGATCGACACGCGGACGCTGGCGTTCGTCGCCTCGCTGGGCCTGCTCGGGCTCGCGACGGACGGCCGGCGGCCATGGCGCGCGCTCGTCCGCGGCGCACGCGCGCACCCCTTCGTCGTCGCGGCCGTCCTCGTCGCCGCCCTCTGGCTGTCGCGGCTCTGCCTCGCGGGGGCGCGCAACGGCGACAGTGGCTACTACCACTTCCCCATCATGCGGTGGGCGGCGACGTTCCCGGCGGTGCCGGGTCTCGTGAACCTGTTCCCGTTCCTCGCCTACAACCAGTCCTTCCTGCTCTACGCGACGGTGGTGAACGTCGGCCCGCTGGCGCAGGCGGGGAACCACGTGGCGAACGGCATCCTCGTCCTCGCGCTGCTCGCGCGGTGCACGCTCGGGCTCGCTCGGGCGGTGCAGGCGGACGCATCCGGCGCGCCCGCCGATCTTTATTACGCACTGCTCCTACCGGCCGCGTTCGGCCTCGCGTTCGACATCAATCTCACCAGTCCGTCGCCGGATCTGGCGGTGTTCGCGCTGGAGGCCGTCCTCTGCGGCGCGCTCGTCGCGTTTCTCACCGAGCGCCGCGATGCGCCCGCGAGGCGTCTCGCGGCGGCGTGCGCGCTGCTCGCGACCGTCGGGGTCACCGTGAAGCTGTCATTCGCGGGGCTCGCCGCCGCCGTGCTGCCGCTCGTCCTCGTGGTCGTGATGCGGCGGGCGGCGTCGGCGCGCGCGGCACTCACGGTGATCGTGCTCGCGACGCTGGCAGTCGTCCCCTGGGTGGTGCACGGCGTCGTTCTGTCGGGGTACCCGCTGTACCCGAGCCCCGTGATGCCGTTGCCCGTCGTGTGGCGCGCGCCGCTCGCGGCGACGATCGCCCAGGGGAACGCCATTCGCGAATGGAACGGCGTCGCCGATGCGTGGCGCGTCGCGCTCGGCGACCCGCGCTGGTTCGCCGGTCTGCTCGGCACGCTCGGCTGGACGCAACGCGACGTGCTGCTGGCGCTGGCGATCGTCGCGGTCGCGTTGCCGGTGGCGGCCGGGCGATGCGTCTGGACCCGGCGAGTGCCCGTGCTGGCGCTCGCCCTCGTCCCGACCGTCGCCGGGCTCGGATTCGTGTTCGTGGCCGCCCCGCAGGCGCGCTTCGCGGGGGCGCTGCCGTGGGTGCTCGCTGCGGAAAGCGTGCTCCTCGTCGCGAGCTGGAACGGAGCTGGCCGCCGCCGGGCGCGCACGGTGCTCGCCGGCGTCGCCGTCGCACTCGCCGCGCTCCATCTCCGCGACGGCCCGGTTTTCCGCCGCGACCTTGCCGGCTTCGAGGGGCTTCCGAGCCCCGAGCTGCGCGAGGTCAGGATCGCGGACGGGCTCGCCGTCCAGGTCCCAGTGCCGAGCGATCAGTGCTGGGACGCACCGCCGCCATGTACGCCCGTGCCGAACCGCGCCCTTCGCCTGCGACGCGAGGGCGACCTCGGCGCGGGATTCGTGATCGACGGCAACGTCGAGCCTGGCCCGCCGTGAAGATAAAAAATCGCTGACCCGCCACCCGCCGATCGGCTCCCGTCGATAGGGGTTTGAAGGAGGGGCGGGCCTGCATGGACACCATCCTCGGTCTGATCGCGCGCGGGGATGCGAGCGTGCGGGCGGCCAAGGACAGCGCCGGCATTTCGGAGGTTTCCGTGGTCGATCACTCGGCACGCAACTTTCTTGGTATCAGAGGCCAGTACTGCACGATCGGCCGCGGCAACTAGCCCGCGAGGCCTCACGATCGGCGCCCCCCGTCCGCGAGCAGGGCGGTCAGGAACGCGCGGTCCGCGAGCAGCGACGCGTCCGCCATGAACATCTTCCCGTAGCGCTCGAAGTAGACGAGCTGCTTCGCGAGGAGGAAGGTCCCGCGGTCGAAGCTCGAGCCGACGGCACCGTGCTCGAGGATCCCGGCGTGCAGTCGCCGCCGCGCGCGTAGGCGTTCGAGCCGTGCGCGCCACGAGAGCCGGGATGCCGCTTCGGCCTCGGGCATGCGTCCCTGAATCGCCGTCAGCAGCGCCGCGATGCTGACGGCGCCGAACCGCTGGTTCAGCAGCGGCTCCATGACGCTGCGCACGAAGCTTTCGAGCTCGGCGTCGCCGAGGCCGAGCTGCTCGCGGAGCGCCGGGCCGTAGGCGCGCTGGATCTGCGCGGCGACGTCGGCCCACGCGGTCTCGTCGCCGAGCGCCGCTTCGAGCAGGCGGCGAAAGAAGCGATGGGTGTCCGCGTCGAGACGGCCGACGATGCCCCAGTCGAGCACGCCGAGCCGCCCGTCGCGCAGGAGCAACATGTTGCCCGCGTGGACGTCGCCGTGGAACGTCCCGTCGCGGATCGCGATCTCGATCCACGCGCGAACCACCTGCTCCATGAGCGGCCGGGGGTCGAGCCCGAGCGTTGCGACGGCGGGCAGGTCGTCGATCGTCACGCCATCGAGGAATTCCATGGTGAGCACGTCCTGCCCCGACAGCGCGGGGAGCGGTTCGGGGACGACGACCATCGTCAGCCCGAGCTCGGCGAGTCGCCGGCGGAAGTACGCCATCGTCCGGGCTTCGTTGCGGAGGTCGAGCTCCTCGGCGATCTGCTGGCGGAAGCCGTCGAGCAAACGCACCAGCTGCGCGGCCTCGGAGATGCCGACCCGCAGGGAGAGGAAGTCGAAGAGCGGCCCCATGAGGCGCAGATCCGCCGCGACGCGGCCCGGGACCTCGGGGCGCAGGACCTTGACGGCGACGAGTCGGCCGTCGTGCAAGACGGCGCGATGGACCACCGCGAGCGACGCGCGCCCGACCGGCACCTCCTCGAAGCGGGCGAACGCCGCAGCGAGCGGGCGTCCGAGCGTCCGCTCGACCGCGGCTCGGACGGCAGGGAAGGGCACGCGCGGTCCCGTATCGAGGCAGGAC
Source organism: Deltaproteobacteria bacterium (assembly GCA_005879585.1). Lineage (GTDB taxonomy): Bacteria > Desulfobacterota > Binatia > DP-6 > DP-6 > DP-3. The sequence goes on from VBKG01000103.1 coordinate 3,568, forward strand.
CGGAACTCGTCCGCGACGGTGTCGCCGAACACGCCGGGGGCGGACGCCACCAGCTGGCCGAGCTTCACGTACGTCGCGCCGAGGGCCTCGAACGTACGCCGGAGCGCCCGCGCGACGTCCTCTGCCGGCTGTGGTCGCCGGAGCAGACGGCGGATTGCGGCGCCGCGGAGATGGCGAGCGGCGGTCCGCACGGTCGCCGTCGCGCGCCGGCGGACGTCACGGCGGCGAGGCTCCGGGAGGGACAGCGGAACGAGCGGTGGCAGGCCGTCGGACATGTTACGTCCGGTGCGCCAGGCCGCGCGCCCTGGAAAGCAAGCAAGCGGCTTCCTCGCGAAGGCGCGATTCTGATCGGTGACGACCCCTTCCGCTCTCCCTGCTGCCCCGGTATCGTCTGGAGCGATGTGGTACCACGTGATCGCCTGCGACTACGACGGGACGCTCGCCACCGACGGCCGCATCGCGCCGGAGACCCTCGCGGCGCTCGGCCGCGTTCGCCATGCGGGGCGTCGGGTCGTCCTCATCACCGGACGGCGGTTCGACGACCTGCTCGTCGTGTGTCCCGAGCTCGACTTCTTCGACTGGGTCGTCGCGGAGAACGGCGCCGTGCTCTACGAGCCGCGCGCCAAGCGGGTGGACGACCTCGCGGCGCCGCCCCCTGCGGCCTTTCTCGCCGCGCTCGAGCGGGCGGGCGTGCCGTTCTCGGCCGGTCGCGTCATCGTCGCGACGGAGGTGCCGCACGAGACGGCCGTCCTGCGGGCCATCCACGACCTCGGGCTCGAGCTGCAGATCATCTTCAATCGCGAGTCCGTCATGGTGCTGCCGGCGGCCGTCTCGAAGCAGAGCGGGCTCGAGGAGGCGCTCCGCCGCCTCGGCGTGCCCGCGCACAATGCGATCGGCGTCGGCGACGCCGAGAACGACCACGCCTTCCTCCGCCTCGCCGGCTTCGCGGTGGCGGTGGGCAACGCGATCCCGTCGCTGATCGCCGAGGCCGACCTCGTGACCCGCGCCGCGAATGGGGCCGGCGTGCGGGAATTCGTCGACTCCTGGCTGCTCGCCGGCCAGGAACCGTTTCGGCCGCGGAGCATCGCCGTGGGCGTCGAGGACGACGGCACACCCGTCACGCTGCCCGTGCGCGGCCCCAATCTCCTCGTGACCGGGGCGTCCGGCAGCGGGAAGTCGACGCTCGCCGGCGTCTTCGTCGAGCGTCTCGTGCACGACAAATACGTGGTCTGCCTGCTCGACCCCGAGGGGGACTACCGGCCGCTCGCCGAGCAGGAGGGGATCGTCGTGCTCGCCAGCGAACCGGGCACGGAGGCGAACCGGGCGGAGGAGATCGGGCGCCTGCTGCGCCACCGGAGCACGTCGGTCGCGATCGATCTGTCCTCGCTCGACCGCTCGGAGCGGGTGCGGGCAGCGGCCCGCTTTCTGCACGCCGTGCAGCGGCTCCGCGCCGAGACGGGCGCGCCGCACTGGGTGTTGATCGACGAGGCGCATCACCTCTTCCCGCGCGGCGGCAGCGTGGCCGAGGCGATGTTCGACTTCGAGTGGCGCGGGGTGTGCCTCATCACCAGCGACCCCGACCAGGTGGCGCCGTCGGTGCTGGCCGTCGCGGAGCGGGTGCTCGCCACCTCCATCGCGGCGGTCACCGAACGCCTGCCGCTGCTCCCGCGCGACGCCGTCCCGGGCGGCGAGCTCGACGCCGACGAGGCCCTCGACATCACACGCAGCGCCGGGGCGCCGCTGCGCGTCCGGCGCTTCCGCGTCGCGCCGCGCGAGACGACCCACCGCCGCCACGTGCGGAAGTACGCCACCGGCCGCCTCGAGCCCGAGCATTCATTCCACTTCCGCGGCCCGGACGGCCGGCTGAACCTCGTGGCTCACAACCTCGAGACGTTCACCATGCTCGCCGAGGGCGTCGACGACGCCACGTGGCTTCATCACTTTCGGAGCGGCGACGTCAGCCGGTGGCTGCGTGAAGCCATCAAGGACGTCGGGCTCGCAGACGAGGTCCAGGCGCTCGAGCGAAGCGGCGACGCCGCAAGCAGCCGGCGCGCGGTGCTCGAGGCGATCGGCCGTCGCTACACGCCAGTCGCCCGCCCCGACGCGGGCGACGATCGCCGCTGAGGTCCATCCCGTCGCGCTCCTTGCCGGCCGGTGAGATCACGCCACCCGGGACGAGCGCAAGTCGACGTCGGCGCCTACCTGCATCGCGTGCGGACGGCAGTCGTCCTCGGCGACCCGGGCGAGTGCGCCGCGGTCACGTGGAACGGGCCGGGCGCGGCGCGGCCGCGCTGCACCGGCGACGCGCGCCGTCTCACCTGCCGGTAGCGTTGGCGGCGCCGGCGGCGCCTGCTAGCGTCGCCGCGTGTGCGGTCTGGTCGCGCTGCTCTGCCTCGCGGTGGGCGTGGCTGGCGCCGCCGATCCGCCGGGCACACCGGCATCGCGCGAGGCGCTCGAGCTGTGTCACCGCGCCGACGACGCTCCCGAGGGCGAGCGTGCGGCACTGCTCGACCGCGCGCTCGCGCAGGCCGAGCGGGCGGTCGTCGCCGACGACGGCGACGCGCTCGCCCACTTCGCGGTCTTCTGCAGCCTCGGCGGTAAGATGCGGCGCGCGGGGGCCAGCGTCGGCGCGCTGGCCGAGCTTCGCCGGCTGCGGCGCGAGATCGATCGCACCCTCGAGCTGGCGCCGGACTTCGCTGATGCGCTCGCCGGAAAGGGCGCGCTGCTCCTCGACGCGCCGCGCCTGCTCGGCGGCGACCCGAAGGACGCCGAGCGGCAGCTCCGCCGCGCGCTGGAAATCGACCCGGACTACCTCGGCCCGCGCCTCGACCTCGCGCGGGCGCTCCGGGCGCGGGGCGCGAAGGACGAGGCGCACGCCGAGGCCGAGCGCGCGCTCGAGATCGCCCGGCGGAAGAACGACGCGGACGGCATCAAGCGGGCGGAGGCGCTGCTCGCCGATGGGCGGGCACGTTAACCCTGCACACAACCGCCACGCCTCGCTGTGCCGCGCGCGGCGCTTCCGATGGCCCGCCGGCACCCCGCACCACCAGCCTTGTCGCGGGGTGCGAACTCGACTATCGCCCCGGCCATGAAATTCGGCCTCATGTACGCCAACGCCGGCCCGTTCGGCTTCCCCGACAACCTCGCCCACCTGGCGCGTACGGCCGAGGACGTCGGCATCGAATCGCTCTGGGCGGTCGAGCACGTCGTCATCCCGGTCGGGTACCGCTCGGTGTATCCCTACAGCCCGTCGGGTAAGATCCCCGGTCCGGAGAACATCCCGCTCCTGGACCCGCTTCTGGCCCTCACCTTCGCGGCCGCCGTGACGAAAAAGCTCCGCCTCGCGACGGGCATACTGCTCCTGCCGCAGCGCCATCCGATCTACGTCGCCAAGGAGGTCGCGACGCTCGACGTGCTGTCGAACGGGCGGGTGATCCTCGGCATCGGCGTCGGCTGGCTGCGCGAGGAGTTCGAGGCGCTCGGCATCCCGTTCGAGGACCGCGCCGCGCGCACGGCCGAGGCGGTGCGCGCGCTGCGCTCGCTCTGGAAGGAGACGCCCGAGGCGTTCGCCGGGAAGTACTTCCGCTGGCCGCCCCTCGAGTCGAATCCGAAGCCGGTGCAGCGGCCGGGGGTGCCGATCGTCGTCGGCGGCCATACGCCGCTCGCCGTCCGGCGCGCCGCCCGCTACGGCGACGGTTTCTTTCCGGGCGTCGACACGCCGGAGAAGCTGAAGGCGATCCTCGCGGCGCTCGGCGAGGAGTGCGCGCGGCGCGGGCGGAATCCCCGCGAGATCGAGATCACGGCGGGGCGCGCCGCCATGGACCTCGACACCGTGCGCCGCTACCAGGATCTCGGCGTCGCGCGGCTGACGATCCCGCCTCCGGCCTTCGACCAGGAGGGCCTGCGGACGGGGCTCGAGGCGTTCGCCGACCGTATCATCGCGAAGCTCTGAAGCCGCCCATCACCTCCTTCGCGAACCGCCGGAGGAGCGCGCGGTCGAACGGCGGCGCGAGCTGGAGGACGAGGTGGCGCACGCCGGCGTCGGCCAGCGCCTGCACGCGCATCCGGATCTCCTTCGACGAGCCGGTCAGGTCCGCGGCCCGGAGCGACGTCGCCTTCTCCACCTCGGCGGGATCGCGGCCCACCTTGTGGCAGATCTCGTCGAAGCCGCGGCACACCTCCTTCACCTTCTCCGGGTCGCCGTCACGGACGAAGAAGTGCCAGATCTGCGCGTGGCGGGCCGCGACCGGCTGGACGACCTTCGGCCCCATGCCGCCGATCAGGATCGGCGGATGCGGGCGCTGGACGGCCTTCGGCTCGCACGGCGCGTCGGTGAGCGTGTAGTACTTGCCCTTGTACGTCGTGCGCGGCTGGGTGAAGAGCGCTTTCAGCACCTCGACCGACTCGCGGAGACGGCGGGCGCGGCCGCCCGGGGTGTAGAACGGGATGCCGTAGGCCGTGTGCTCGCGTTCGAACCAGCCGGCGCCGATGCCGAGGATCAGCCGGCCGTTGCACGCGTGGTCGACCGTGATGGCCGACTTCGCGAGCACGGCGGGGAAGCGATACGTGTTGCCCGTGACGAGGAGCCCCACGCGGATGCGGCGCGTCTGCGTGGCGAGCGCGGCGAGCAGCGTCCAGCCCTCGAAGCACGGACCGTCCGCATCCGCCATGATGGGCATGAAGTGATCGAACGCGAATACGGAGTCGAAGCCGAGGTCGTCGGCTTCCTTCCAGACGGACAGCAGGTCCTTGTAGGTCGTCTGCTGCGGCGGCGTCTGCACGCCGAAGCGGAGCGACGGAGCCCGCCCGGCCTGCGCGACGGCCTGCGGGCCGAGCAGGGCGGCCGTCGTGCCGGCGGCGCCGACCGCGGCGATGAATTCGCGTCGCGACCAATCCGTCACATGGCTCCGTGGCGCAGCAGGCGGCCCGGATGGATCCCGGTCTCGCGGTCGTCCTCGATCGTCACCTCGCCGTTGACGAGGACGAAGCGATAACCCTGCGCGCGCTGGATGCGCCGCCACTCGCCGCCGGGGAAATCGTGCGCGACCTCCGTCGGCAGGCAGGCGAGCTTCTCGAGGTCGTAGACGACGACGTCCGCCGGCGCACCTTCGACGAGCGTCCCGCGGTCGCGGAAGCCGGCGCAGTGGGCGGGGAGGGCGGACAGGCGCCAGTGGGCGTGCTCGAGCGAGCACATCGCCTCCTCGCGGACGATGCGGCTCAAGAACTCGGTCGGGTAGCGGCCGCCGGTGAAGAACTTCGTGTGCGCGCCGCCGTCCGACACGCCGGGGACGATCCACTCGTAGTCGATGATCTCGCGGAGCGCAGCGCGGTCGACGTTGGCGGGCTCGGCGTAGAAGACCGTGCGCAGGTCGTCCGCGACGGCGACGTCGAGCATCGCGTCGACGGGATGTTTGCCCGTCCGCGCCGCCACCTCGGCGACGGTCAGGTTCTCGAAGGGCTTCGTCTCCGGCGTGAAGCAGTCGAGCACGACGGTCCGCCCGATCGGGACCGTCACGATACCCGAGTCGTACCCGCGGAGCCGCGGGCGCCGCCCGGGGTCGGCGAGCTTCTGCTTGCGCTCCGCGACGGTGCCGACCGTCGCCTCGACCCAGGCCGGGTCGTCGTCGAAGAGGTTCCAGTCCTCGAACGTGAAGGTGAAGGCGGCGGTGGTGGTGACGCCCTGGCCGTACACCCGGATGCCGCGCTGCCGGCAGGAATCGAGCCAGCCGATGAGGCCGCGATGCGCCTCCGGAAACCGGACGAACGACTGGACGACGTTGTACAGGATCGGCCGGCCGCTCACCTCGGCGAGCTGCTCGATGTGCGCGAAGTCGTGCGCGCCGTCGGTGGTGGCGAGCGCCATCTGCATGAAGCCGTGGTTGCGCTCGGCGAGCACCTCCGCGAACGCCAGCGCCGTCTCGTCGCGCATGACGTCGGTGACCATCGGCCCACCGTCATAGTCGCGTTGCACCGCGCCGGGCCCGTCGGGATGCAGGCGCTGTGCCGACCACCCGCAGCCGCCCGCATCCATGCCCTCGTGCAGCAGCCGGCGGAGCTCGCGATGCTCGGCGTCGGTGGGCATGGCGCCCGCCTTCGCGCGCTCGAAGCCGAGCACCCAGACGAGGAGCGGCGCGATCGGCACGTAGGGCAGCACGTTCAACGCCTTCGGCCGCCGCTCGACGCTGTCGAGGAACTCGGGGTACGTGACCCAGTCCCACGGGAGTCCGCGTCGCATCGACTCGTGGGGAATCGCCTCGACGCGCGTCATCGTCAGCATGGCGCGCTCGCGCATCTCGGGTCGCATCGGCGCGAAGCCGAAGCCGCAGTTGCCGATGACGACGGACGTGACGCCGTGCCAGCCCGAGAGGGTCAGGTACGGATCCCAGAAGAGCTGCGCGTCGTAGTGGGTGTGGAGGTCGATGAAGCCGGGCGCGACGATCAGGCCGCTCGCATCCAGCGTCCGCCGGGCGTCTTTGGTCTTCAGCCGGCCGAGGGCCGCGATGCGTCCGTTCCGGATGCCGACGTCGGCGCGATAGCGCTGCGAGCGCGTCCCATCGATGACGATGCCGTCCTTGATGACGAGGTCGAAATCGCCCATCGCACGCTCCTCAGGACTCGATCAACTCGTCTTGCGGGATCTGCGAGCGCGATGTCAACGGCCCGCGGCGCTCGCATAGCGCAGGGAACCCGGCGTCGTCAGCAGCTGCCCGGTCTCCAGCAGCGTCTTCAGGCCGGAGAGGATCATCATCCAACCGCCGTAGAGCTCGGGGTCGGCACCGTCACGGAGCTGGTCGCGAGCACACGCAGGTGCGTCACACCATTCGGTCACCTGTCAATCCGCTCGATCGGACGACGTGGGTGGCCCGCCTGGCGACGGACAGGCGCGACGGCCTCGTTGACAGGGCGCAGCGGCTCCGCGAAACGGTCTCCGATGAAGTTCGGACTGTTCGCCGCCAACATGGGCGCCTGCGCCGATCCCGTCGTCGCGGCGAAGGTCGCGGTCGCCGCGGAGGCGGCGGGCTTCGACAGCCTCTGGACCGGCGAGCATGTGGTCCTGCCCGACCCGCAGGTGCCGCCGTCGCCAGCGCGCCCGGATACGCCGCTGCTCGATCCCGCCGTGGCGCTCGCCTTCCTCGCCGCGCACACGCGGACGATCCGGCTCGGCACGGGTATCATCATCCTGCCGCAGCGAAACCCGCTCGTGCTCGCCAAGGAGCTGGCGTCGGTCGACGTGCTGTCGCGCGGACGGCTCATCTTCGGGATCGGCGTCGGGTATCTGAAGCCCGAGTTCGACGCGCTCGGCATCCCGTTCGAAGGGAAAGGGGCGCGGACCGAGGAATACCTCGCCGCGATGCTCGCGCTCTGGACGATGGACAAGCCGGCGTTTGCGGGTCGCCTCGTGTCGTTCGCCGGCATCCAGGCGATGCCGCGCCCGGTGCAGCGACCGCATCCCGAGATCGTCTTCGGGGGTCACACGCCGGCCGCGTTCCGGCGCGCGGCGCGGCTGGCGCAGGGCTGGTACGGCTTTGCGCTCGATCTCGAGCGCACGGGCGCATGCATCGAGGGGTTGAAGACGGCGTGTGCGACGCTCGGGCGGTCGTTCGGCGACCTCGAGGTGAGCGTCACGCCCGTCCCCGAGCGGGAGCGGGCCGTGCTCGATCGCGACAGCGCAGAGCGCTTCGCCGCGCTCGGCGTCCGCCGCTTGATCCTGTATCAGCCGCGAGCACGCGACGAGGCGGCGATGCTCCGCCTCGTCGAACAGGTGGAGCGCGAGCTGATCGGGAAGGTGTCCGCCTAGCGTCGCCGCGTTCGGACTCGCGGGACGACCCGTCTCACC
>VBKG01000436.1 GCA_005879585.1 Deltaproteobacteria bacterium
AACGAGCACGGTTTGGCGCAACTGGTAGGTCGCCCGCGTATGGACACACTTGACGAATGATCTGTATTGTCTGTACAAGCCAGCGATGGCCGCCAACATCCGGAAGAGGACCTACAACCTCGACGGCGAGATGATCGGGCGTGTGCGGCGTCTTTACGATGCCAGGACGGACACGGAGGCCATCCAGAAGGCGCTGCGCAAGGCGATCGACGACAAGGAGATCGAGGTGGCTCTCGACACGCTGCTGCGCGCCGGGCGCTTTCGAACGCTCTACCGCTGAAATACCTTCTCGACACCAACGTCTATCTCGAGGCGGTCCGCTCGGACGAGTCGCGTACCCGTTTCCGGGAGACGTTCTTTCCACTCCTGCCGGCGACGTTTCTGTCTGCGGTCGTAGCGTACGAGCTGGCCGTCGACGCACGGGACCGGCGCACTCGCGGGCTGGTGCGTCAGTGGCTGCTGCCGATGGAGCGAACGGGCCGCATCGTCAGCCCGGTATTCAACGATTGGGTCGACGCGTCCGACGTCGTCAGCGCGATCGAGGACCGCGACAGGCGGTGGCGCTCGAAGCTGCCGGCGCTGCTGAACGACATCCTGATCGCGCTCTGCGCACGCCGGATCGGCGCAATGCTGATCACCCATAACGGCGACGACTTCCGTCTCATCCGGCGCCATCGACCGTTTTCGCTGCGCGTCCTCGCCTGAGGAGCCCCCCCTGGCGGCGGCTCAGCAACCCGGCGTCGCGCCGCGGCGGCTGCGATGCTAGCCGTCGCCCGAGCCCTTCGTCCCGGTGAAGCGGTCCTCGGCCTCGGCGAAGAGCAGGTTGAAGGTCGTGAGGCTGCCGTACGCCCGCGTGATGTACTCCTGGAGCTGTAGGCGATCGTCGTCGGCGAGCTTCGGATGGCTGTTGATGCGCTGCTCGAGGACGCGCAGCCGCTCGCGCACGGCGACGATCTTGCGGAAGAACTCCTCGATGGGGATCGTCTTTTCCTGAGTGCCTGCCCGGCCCGGCTTCATGACGAGCTGGCCGCCCAACCAGCGCTCGGCGATGTGACCCGAGACCGATTGCTCGGCGTTCAGCACCGCCCGCATGGCCTGGACGATCTTGCGGAGATCCTCGTCTTCGAGCATCCGAGCTCCTATTGCGGGACGTCGCGCAGACCCGGGCGCGGCGCGTTCACCAGGCACGCCATGTTGCCGTGGGGATGGCGGTTGTCGTGCATGAGCTGGTGGACGTGCGGGATCTGCTCGAAGGTGAACGTCTCGGACAGGCACGGGTCGACCTTGCCGGCAGCGACGAGGTCGTTCAGCGCGCGCGCCTGGTCGTCGTTCGCGAAGTGCGACCCCTGGAAGCGCTTCTGACGCATCCAGAGATAGCGGAGGTCGACGACTGCGTTGTAGCCCGACGTCCCGGCGCAGATGACCACCATGCCGCCGGTGTCGCAGACGAAGATCGACGTCGGCACGGTGTCCTCGCCGGGGTGCTCGAAGACGAGGCGAGGGTTCCTGCGCTCGCCGAGCACCTCCCAGAGCGCCGCGCCGAACGCCCGCGCACCTTTCACCCATTCCGCGTACTTCGCCGTATCCTTCCAGTGGGGCAGCATGCCCCAGTGCGAGAACTTCTTGCGGTTGATGCAGCCCTTGGCGCCGAGGCGCTGGCAGAACTCGAACTTGTCCTCGCTCGACACGACGGCCACGGGCGTGCCGCCCATCTCCCGCGCGATCTGGATCGCCTGGCAGCCGAGCCCGCCCGCGCCGCCCCACACGAGCACGACGTCGCCGGGCTGGACGGTGTGCGGCGGCCACGCCATGAGCATGCGGTACGCCGTCGCGCCGACGAGCATGTACGCGGCCGCCGCCTCCCAGGTGAGGTGCTTGGGCTTCGGCAGGCACTGGTGCGCCTGGACGCGAGTGAACTGCGCGAAGCTTCCCCAGTTGGTCTCGTAGCCCCAGATGCGAAAGCTCGCGCCGAACATTGGATCCCCACCCGCCCGCACGATCGGATCGTCGCGGCTCCACGTCCCACAGTGGATGACGACGTGGTCGCCGACCTTGACGTTCTGCACGTCGCTGCCGACCTTCCACACGATGCCCGACGCGTCGCTGCCGCCGATGTGGAACGGGCGATAGTCGGGATCCTTCTGGCGTCCCTTGATGACGTCGACCGGGACGCCGAGCGAGGCCCAGACGTTGTTGTAGTTGACGCCGGCCGCCATCACCCAGACGAGGACCTCGTCCGGCTGGAGGTCAGCGGGGACCTCGACCTGCTCCACCTGGAACGCTTTCGTCGGCTCGCCGAACCGCTCGGGTCGGATCAGGTGCGCGAGCATGCGAGCGGGCACCTCGCCGAGAGGCGGCATCTGGCCGAGCGGGTAGAGGTCTCGCATCGTGCTACGCGCCTCCCATGACGGACAGGAAGTCGCCGAGCGTCCGGAAGCGCATCATCATGTTGGTGCGCTTCTCGTCGCCGAGGGTGGAGCGCGGACGGTCGGCGTAGTTGTGCCCCGGATAGAGGAGCGTCTCGTCCGGCAGGGCCCCCAGCACCTGCGTGAGGCTCCGGTACATGTCCTCGGGGTTCGAGCCGGGCAGGTCGACGCGGCCGCAGGAGCCGATGAAGAGCGTGTCGCCCGAGACGAGCGCGTTCCCGACGAGGAAGCACTGCGAGCCCGGCGTGTGGCCGGGGGTGTGGACGAACTTCACCTTCAGATTCCCGATCGCCACCTCGTCGCCGCCTTCGACCGGGACCACGTCGGACGCCGAGAGGCCGGTCAGCCGGTGGACGAACGGCAGCTCGGCCTTGTGGATGTAGACCTTCGCGGGCACCTTCGCGATCAGCTCCGCGGCGCCGCGGATCGAGTGGCCCATCAGGTCGCCGCCGAGGTGGTCGGGATGGAAGTGCGTGACGAGGTCCTTCGTGACGCGGTAGCCGTCTTCCTCGGCGGTGCGGACGATCATGTCGACGTCCCACGCCGCGTCGACCACCGCCGCCTCGTGCGTGGTCGGATCCCCGAGCAGATAGACGTAGTTCTGCATCGGGCCGATCTCCAGCTGCTTGAAATAGATGGGGTGCTTCACTGGCGTTTCGGCTTCCGCTCTTCCGCAGCGAGCGGACGCTCCCAGAGGTACTCCGTCTCGCCGAGCTGATGTCCGATCCAGCGCGAGAGCACGAACAGCAGGTCGGACAGGCGGTTGAGATAGGCGAGCGGCCAGTCGCTCGTCTGCTCTTCGCGCATGAGCCGCATCACTTCGCGCTCCGCGCGCCGGCACACGGTACGTGCCACATGGAGGAGCGAGCTCACGCGGCCGCCTCCCGGCAGGACGAACGATTTGAGCGGCGCGAGGCTCTCAAGGCAGTGGTCGATCGTCGCCTCGAGAC
>VBKG01000437.1 GCA_005879585.1 Deltaproteobacteria bacterium
CGCAGACTCTTCGGCAGCGCCGACATCCGCGACGTCAGATAGCGATCATTGACGCCGGCGTGAACCGCCCCGATGAATTCGCGCAATTGCATTCGTTCCTCGACCGCTCCTGTCTCGCTGTTCATGATGACTCGGCCGGACTCGGCACGCAAAGTGACGACCGGAGTCGTGGCGTACGCGGTCCTCAGGTAGTCAAGTGACCAGCGGCGCATCGCGGGCCAGTCTCGGATCATCCCTTTGAGAACTACAGGGCGGCGCGCCGCGACGTAGCAGCGTTGGAAAGCATCAACCGATGGTGGAGAGATACGCTCCAAAATCTGCGCTTGCAGGCAGGCTGATCCGGATGTGACCTTAGCGCGCTCCAGCGAAAGCATCGACCTATTTTGTGAACACCTTTGGCGTCAACAACAGGTTGCCGCGGTCAGGCAGGTCGGTCTTGACGAATGAGTACCACGCGGTCTTCAGCATCGACGGGTTGCCCGCGAATGCGCGGACGGAGGTAAGCGTCATCGACTCGCGTAGCATGCCCAGCGGATAGACGAAGCCACAGCGCACACCGATGGTTGGCGACTTGTTCTGTACGCAGTGCCACATCCAGGACGGGTTGAAGAGGATATCACCCGGCTGCATCACGGCCTCCATACGATCGATACAATCGAAGCCGGGGTAGCGGTCAAGGTTCGACAGGGCGTGGTCGGCGGCGGAGTGGTTGTAGGTGAGCCCTTCGGGCGGTGGATCGAGAATCGCCAGATACGTGTTCGGGAGGAATTGCCACCGCTTGACGCCGCAGATGTTCACGAAGAAGAAGGGCGTGATCGCATTGTGCAGCGGCGTGAGGGTCCCCGGGCCGCCCATGAAGAACTGGTACGTCATCCCCCAGCTATTGCCGGGCATGCCCTGCAGGAACCGTTGATCGAGGTCGTTCAGCAGCTCCGGCCACTTCTCCAGCAAGGGCGAGAAGCGCATGTACTTGGCGCCGCCACCCTGCACCTGATCGAGAAACTCCGAGAAGTTGATCTCCTCTGAGAACTCGGACGCGTCGACAACCTCCTCATCGAGCGCCAGTCCATTGCGCTGAACGAGCTTGATCGTCTCATTTCCAAAACGTCGCCGTAAGTTGTCGAACGACCACTCGCGCGTGCAGGTCCAGTCGCGTCCCGCGCCATCGAGGATGACGGGCAACCCACGGCGCAGGTACCGGGCACGAAATTCGGACGCCGAGAGATCCTTGCGGCGATCGACGTTGAGCAAACGGCCCTTCCCACCGCTGCGGACGTGCGCGATGACGCGCTGCCGGACCGCTCCCTTGCGGCGCTGCAGGCTCGTACTCGTTGGAAACCAGTGCTGCAGGAAGAAAAGCGCGCTGAACACTCCTCGCTGCCGAAGAGGAACGTCCCGCATGCCGGGATATGTGCGCACGTGCGGCCAGTATCATGCCACCGTCTCAACGTTCAATAGAGCGGTCGCTTCCGCCGCCACGGCACCCTCGGCATCAACCTGGTCTTTGATCCGAACTCTTCGCAGCCGCAGGAGGTGCCACCGCGGCGGCGACGGCGGCCACGTCGGATCGCGGCAGCACGCCTCAATTTGTCCCTTTCCCACTGCCGTTGGTATGATGCTCTCGGTGCAGATCGGTCTCCTCCGGCTCGTTCAGGCACAGGGTCATTTCTTATGGACGATGCTTCCACTGGCGAGCACATCCGTTCTTGGAAACCTCATTCTTCCCGCCCTGGCGGGGACCTATCTCCAGCGGGCAGCGCGCCGCCGCTTCCGCGGGTTTTTCTGGTCCAGCCGCGCTGCTGTGGTTCTTGTTCCCGTGTGTACAATTCTCGCAGCGAGGTTTGTGTGGCCGGAGGTGTTTGTGCTCGCGCCTGCGGCTGCCGGGCTGTTCACGGGTTGGACGCTGCGGGAGCGCGTCGCGGGAAAAGCCCGCGCAGTTGCGCTCGGCGGTGCGATTGCCATCGCCATCGTCGGCGGCTGCTTGGTGGCCGTCCTTCTCCGCGCGGCGCGCATCGGCGTGTGGGACGCACTCGCGATGCTGGCGGCTGCGGGGCTTGGCTATCTCGGCGGCTGTTCCATCGAGCGCAAACAGTTTCCGTGGAAACCGGTCGCACTCGCCGGTGCCTCTACGCTTGTCACTTTGGGAATCTGCGAGGTGCTGGTTCGTTTCCTCTTGCCCATCCTCCCCATGTACTACTCGACCGACTCGAACAGCATCCGGTTCCCACCCTTCGACCGCGAGCGCGGTGAGCTCATTCACCAGACCCCGTTCGACCTCGATCTGGATCTTTCTGCCTGTACTCCGCTCTATGCGAACGACATCCCCTATCAGTATGCCTTCCCGCAGGTGTCCGACCTCTGGCAACCAATTCCGCCGCGAGCGGTCCTGCATGTGGGTGATTCAATGGTGCGAGGGATCATTGTCGACTGGCGGGATACCTTTTCGAACCTCCTGCAACAGGCAACACCCGATGTCCGTCAGATCAATCTGGGCGTGTCGAAAACGGCTCCCGACTTCTACCTGCTCATGGAACGAAAATGGGCTGCTCGCCTGCCGCTTCAGCTGGTGGTCGTCCATTTGTTTCTCGGCAACGATATCGAAGGATTGGGTCAGCCCTCTCGTTGCTGCGCCGATGAGCCTCTTTTGCAGCTAACGGACGGCCGGGTGGAGGAGAGGTGCCCGACGCCCAAATGGCGAGATGGATTCGGAGAATCACTCAAGTGGTTCGCAGGTGTCAGCCCGCCGCCAGCCATCGTCCGCCAATTGACGCCGTATTCCCAGTTTGCGCGCTATTTCGTCGCCGCGGCCGAGTTCTTTCAGAAGCGGTATTTCGCCGAGCCTGACTATGAATTCCGGGGGGATTTCCTCGAGACGCGCGAGCGCTCGGGCCGACCGCCACCCAGTCGCTTGGAGAATCTGTGGGTGCTGTTGGAAGCCATCATGCGTGCCCTGGGGGACGATCTCGCGCAGCGGAGCGTTCCTCTGGTCGTCAGCGTTCTGCCGCTGAGCGTTGCGCTCGAGAAACCGGTGCCGAAAGCAACGGAGACCTATCAGGCGCACACACGCATCCTCGAGATCCTCAAGCGAGTCAATATCGAGGCTCTCGATCCTTGGGACGAGTTTGAGTCGCTGGTGAAGCGGGAAGGTCACGATGCGGCCTTTCTGCCGCAGGGAGACGTGCATTTGAACGCGAAGGGCCACCGATTCTATGCC
>VBKG01000438.1 GCA_005879585.1 Deltaproteobacteria bacterium
TCTCATCATGCGCGGCCTCGTGATCGCCTCCCGCGCGCGCGACCGCTTCGGGGTACTCCTGGCACTCGGGGTGATGTCGATCGTCTTCTGGCAGGTGGTGATCAACGTCGGCATGACGACCGGTTTGCTGCCGGTCGTCGGGATTCCGTTGCCGTTCTTCAGTTACGGCGGCTCGTCGCTGCTCTGCTTGCTCGCGGGGATCGGGCTGGCGATGAACGTCTCGATGCGGCGCTTCTTCTTCTGAGGGCCGGGGATTCCATATCAGGAGCGCGACCCAAGATTCTCCGCGCGCGAAGCGCGCGGCCGAGCGAAGCGAGCGGGGAGTGAGGACCCGCCGGGCTTAGTCCGGCGGGGCGAGGGGTGGAACCCCTCGCGTAGACTTGATCGCTGCGGGGTGGCGGGAAGGGGCGGTTCCCACGGCTCCGGTCCTCGCTCCACGTGCGCCTTAGAGCTGTGGCGTCCCCCCGAAGTTGCACGCGCGCACGGGAGCTGCGGGTCGCCGCAGGGGCCGCCCCTTCCCGCAGCGACGCGGCCGACTCCCGCGTGCCCACCCGGCGCTCAGCCGCTTTCGCAGAGGAGAGGCGTTGCGTGACCGCTAGGCGGGGATGACTTTGCCGATTGCCTTGACGAGCTGGGCTTTCGGGACGGCGCCGATGATCTGCTCTTTTACTTCGCCGCAGTGGAAGAGGATCAGGTTGGGGATGCCGCGGACGCCGTAGCGGGACGGGGTGCGCGGGTTGTCGTCGACGTTCATCTTGACGACCTTCAGCTTGCCGGAGAAGTCGCGCGCGATCTCCTCGACGACCGGGGCGATGGCGCGGCAGGGGCCACACCAGGGGGCCCAGAAGTCGATGAGCACGGGCGCGGAGCTCTTCAGCACCTCCTGCTCGAACGAGTCGTCGGATACTGCCAACAGGTCGGCCATGCGCCCTCCTGCCGTCGACGATAGCAAAGCGACCGTGGTGACGAAAGGCGCGCTCTTCAGGCGCGGTGGCGGCCGAGGGTGAAACGGACGACCCGGGTCTTGCCGGGCTCGACGTCGACCTGCTGTTCCGCCGGCTCGCGCCCTTCGACGTGAACGGTGATGGTGTGCGGTCCGCGCGGTAACGCCACCCAGCGGTTCTCTAGACGCTCCGCCTTCATCCAGAACCGTCCGTCGAGATCGACCGATGCCCCGTCCGGCACCCCGCGCAGCTGGACGAGCCCATAGCTCGCGCGCTCCGCGTCTTCCGGCGTCGGCTGCAACTCCTCGGGTGGAGCCTCGGACTGTGCGCCGTACTGGGGCTCCTGGCCCGCCTCGTATCCCGGCTCCTCCGGCGGAGGTGGCGGGGGATATTCGTATCCGTACCCCGGATAGGGGGCGTAGTACGGGTACGCGTACGGATAGTAGAAGAACGGATCGACGACGAAGGGGAATCCAAAGCCGAAGAAGAAACGGGAGCCGGAATGTCGATGAAACGACCCCCGGAAGCCGGGCCCGCGGTGGCCGCCGAAGGAGGACGGCCCGCCGCGCATCCCCATGCCGTGGCCGCCCATGCCATGGCCGCCCATGCCGTGGCCGCTCATGCCGTGGCCGCCTCCACCGTGCGCGGCCCACGCGGGCACGCACATCGCCACGCCAAGCGCGACGCCGCAGGCGAGAAGCCTTCTCATCGGTCATCTCCTCGGGACACGCCGCCCTCGACACCGTAGTTGAGCGCCCGACCGAACACCTCGAGCGGCGCGACGATCACGTAATAGACGCCGTACCGGATCACGAGTCCGGCGGCATAGAACGGCGCGTAGATGACCCGCATCGCGGGAGAGAGCGGCGGCGGTGCCGCCTCGACGACCGCGGGCGGGGGGTAGCTGCGCGGAGGCGGTGCGGGGGGCGACGAGCGCGGGGGCGGTGCGGGGGGATACGGCGGCGCAGGCGGTGGCTGGGCGGTTGCGACCGCGCTCATCGCGAGGAGCGCGCCCAGTACCCCGACGACGGAGCGGCGCAAGCGACGGGGGTTCGTCATAGAGTCCATGCTATCGCAGATGTCCCGGCACCCACACCCAGATCGCGCGCCCCCAGGCGTCGCGGCGCGATTCCCAGTGTGCGGGGTCCCAGCCCGGCGGCGGCACGGCGTATCCGGGCGCATACGGGTACGGATATGGGCCGTAGTAGTACGGATAGGGATAGGGCGCGTAGTAGGGGTACGGGACGACGGGCCCGAACGCGCCGCCGACGAAAACCCGCACGTGGGCTCCGGTGGGTGCAATCGCGCTCCCGAGCGCCGTCACGAGCACCGCAAGCCGCACGCCTCGCATGAGCACTCGTCCCGTTGCCGTCATCGCATCGGCCCCGCGCGGCCGCAACACGCTGGGTGGTCGAAGGTGACGGTCCGCGAGTGACCGATTTTCCCGGTTCTGTGGCGGCCGATTCCGTGGCTTGCTATGGGCGCGCCGCGGACGGGGGAGGACGGCGTGATCGACCGAGTGCTGGAGCTTGCGGTTCACATGAACATGGCCTCTGAGGCCGTCGTCGAAGCGGCAGAGCAACTCACCGCGCTTCGGCCGGAAGACCCTGGCTCCGCCGCGGCGGATGCCTGGTCGCAGGTCATGGATGGGCTGATGGCGCTCAACGTACAGCTCGGGTGCATGGAGCGGGTCCTGCGCACGGTGATGCGCGAGCGCGCTCCGGTGCCCGTCAGGGCTTCAGGCTCGCACTGAGTTGTATCGGGATCTTCGGGTGGGGGGGGCGGTGGGCTTGAGAACGTGCTAGCCAAATCCCATGCTGAGCCACGAGGATGCTTGGGCGCTGTTCGAACGTCGGCGTCGTGCGTGGCTCGACGAGGACCTGCCCGGATATCTCGCCTTGTGGACCGAGGACATGACGTTCCAGTCCCCGATGCACGCCGAGCCGCTTCGCGGACGTGGCCCGTTCGCGGATCTCGTCGCGCGCTCGCTTGCCGCAGCGCGTCCGCTGCGTTTCGACGTCTCGCACCTCGCGGTGCGGGAGGACGTCGTGATGGCGGAGTGGACCATCGCGATCGAGCGGCGCGAAAGCGGCGCACGGATCGAATGGCGCGGCATGAGCGTCGCCGAGATGCGCGACGGCCGGATCGCCGTCTGGCGGGAGTACTGGGACCCGGCGGCACTGGCATGAGCACGCGGATGGAGAGTGCCGAGGAGGGGAATCGAACCCCTAAGCCCTTGCGGGCGGAGGATTTTGAGTCCTCTGCGTCTGCCAGTTCCGCCACCTCGGCCGGGAGCGTCTGAGAGTAGCGTGCTGCACGGACCGCAAACAACCCATCGAGCATCGGAGAGGGTGAACACGATGATGAACCACCGCCGCGCGACTGCTTCCGCA
>VBKG01000448.1 GCA_005879585.1 Deltaproteobacteria bacterium
CGCTCGACGACTTCTACGAGCACGTCGAAGCGCAGCACCTGCTGCGCGGCCGGCGAACGCGGCAGACTTATCGAGTCGGCGACCCGGTGACGGTCCGTGTCGCGGGCGTCTCGGTCGAGCGCCGCGCCATCGACTTCGTGCCGGAGAACGGGGGAGCGGAGGAGCCATGGCCCAGACGAAGACGGCAGCGGTGATCGCCCTCGCCGCGGCGGCGTGCGTCGCCGCGGCGCCGGAGACGGACCCCGTCCGGCGGAGCCTGGTCGTCGAGGCCGCACAGAAGGCGGGGCCCGCGGTCGTCAACATCTCGACGGAGCAGGTGATCGAACGCCGCGGGTCACCCTTCCCGTCGCCGCAGGATCCGTTCTTCGATCAGTACTTCCGCGACTTCTTCGATCCGCGGCCGCGCCGCTTCACGACCACGAGCCTCGGCTCGGGCGTGATCGTCGCCGCCGACGGCACGATCCTCACCAACGAGCACGTGATCCTGCGGGCGAGTCGCATCCACGTGACGCTCGCCGACGAGCGCGAGTTCGACGCCAAGCTCGTCGGCGCGGACAGCGACTCGGACGTCGCCGTGCTGCGCCTGCAGGCGGGCGGCGACCTGCCGCACGTGAAGCTCGGCACCTCGGCGGACCTCATGATCGGCGAGACCGTGATCGCGATCGGCAATCCCTTCGGGCTCTCGCACACCGTGACGACCGGCGTCGTGAGCGCGCTCGGCCGCGCGATGCGGAGCGAGGACAAGACCTACAGCGACTTCATCCAGACCGACGCCTCGATCAACCCCGGCAACTCCGGCGGGCCGCTGCTCAACATCAAGGGGGAGCTGATCGGCATCAACACGGCGATCTACAGCCGCAGCGGCGGCTCGATCGGCATCGGCTTCGCGATCCCGGTTGATCGCGCGGCGCGCGCCATGCGCGACCTCGTGTCCTACGGCGAGGTGCGGAAGGCGTGGGTCGGGATCGCCGTCCAGGACCTGACGCCCGAGCTCGCACAGCACTTCGGCACGCGCCGCGGCGTCGTCGTGTCCGGCATCGACCCGGGCAGCCCCACCGCGAGCGCCGGGCTCGCCCGCGGCGACGTCATCGTCCGCGTGGACGGGCGGGACATCCACTCGCGCGACGAGTTCGAGCAGCGCGTCCAGGACCACACCGAGGGCACGAAGCTCGTCGTCACGCGCCGGCGCGAAGGGAACGATGACGACGTCGAGCTCGTGACGGCGCCCTTTCCCGCGGCACAGGCCGACGACCTCGCCTGGCGCCTGATCGGCGTCGGAGTGGCCGAAGCCGACGACGGGCTCGTCATCCGCCGCGTGCGTGACGGCAGCCCGGCCGCGCGCATCGGAGTCCAGCGGGGCGATCGCCTCCTCGGCCTCGGCGGCGTCGCGCTCGATTCCGTCAGCGCGTTCCGGAGGAAGATGATCGAGCTGCGCGGGGCGCGCAGCACGCTGCTGTCGATCGGGCGGGGGCCGTACCAGTACAACGTGCAGATCGCGCTGGCGCGGTAGTCGGCCACCGAACGAGAGGGATGGCCCCTGCCCTGACTAGCCCCGTCCGTAGTGCGCTTCGACGTGAAGTTGACCCCATCTCTCACCCCAGCGTAACGTCGCGGAATGATGGACGTAGCCGGCACGTTACCCGTTCTCCGCCTCCCACTGCTGCTCGCCGCGGCCATGTCCTGCGCGACCTCGTCGGCGGAGAGCGGCACACCGACCGTCGCCGTCGTCGTCCAGCACGCGCTCGACGCGGCGGCCCGGGTCGACGACTACACGTGCACGTCGACCAAGCAGGAGAAGGTCGACGGCAAGATGCTGCCGCTGGAGAGGTTCGTGCTGAAGCAGCGGAAGACACCCGATTGCGTCTACCTGAAGTGGGTCGAGGAGCCCTACAAGAAGCGCGAGACGATCTACTGCCCGGCGAAATACGCCGACAAGATCCGGGTACACGAGGGGTCGGGTATCACCGGGTGGTTCGGCGCGCTTTCCATCGACCCGGATGGAACCTTCGCCAGGCGGGGAAACCGTCACTCGATCCGGGAGGCCGGGATCTTCCACGTCCTGAAGGAGGTGGGCGACCACTACGCACGCCTTAGCCGCGGTCCGGAGCAGGCCCTGGGAGAGCGGAAGACTACCGAGGCCAGCGTGCAGGATCAGCCGTCCTACTGCTTCTCATTCGACGAGCGGGACTCCAGGACGGAGGTCTGCATGCACCGGACGCTCGCCCTTCCGACACGGGTGCAGACCTTCCAGGGGACCGCCGACCTCGTCGAGAGCTATACCTGGGCCGACTATCACCTCAACGTCGGCCTGACCGATCGCGATTTCGACGTCGGCAATCCGGCGTACGGATTCTAGGCCACGCCCGCCTTCAGGCCAGCCTGACGAGCGCCGCGACCGCGCTCACGGCGACGGCGAGCATTGCACCGAGCCGGACCGTGAGACGGTACTCGAGCTCTCGCAGGCCCTGCTTGGTGGCGAGCGTCTCGGTGGCGGCGGCCAGCGCCTCGGCATGCACCTCGGCTTGCTCCTCCGGAACACCCACCTGGCGCAGCCTGCGCGCGTACGCCAGGGTGCCGAATGCCACCGCCATCTCAGACGATCCTAGCGTGGCGCACACGCGCGCGAAATATCTCCCCCCAGGAACACCCCTCGACAATCACACGATCGATCCATGTTTGACGTATCACGTTTCGTCTGACATCTTCGGTCTGTGACGACGAACGTCCGGACGTTCTTGCGCCACTTCACGACCTTCAAGGCCAAGGCCAGACGCGGCGAGCGGGTGCGAATACTGGACCGCGAGGGCGAGTTCATCTTCGCCGCCGCGACGCCGCGAAAGTCTTTGCTCGGAGCCGCGCGCGGCAAGATGGAGATCCGCGGAGACCTCACAAAGCCGACGCTTGGTCGCCGCGGATGGAAGCCGTCGTTGTGATCGCGTGCCCCGGCTGAAGTATCTTCTCGACACGCACGCGTTCGTCTGGGCCGCCGCCGAGGACGATCGCTTGAGCGCCAAGGCGGCGCGCGTCATCGCGACGACGGCGTGGGAGCAGTTGGCCATCTCGGATGTGACCCTGCAAGAGATCGGCTTGCTGGTCCACTCCCGGCGGCTCAGGCTGGCGGGATCACCGGGTACAGTGTTGCGGCCGCTCCTCGAGTTCCTCACGGTGCTACCGATCACGTTGGACATCGCGTTCACGGCACCGTCGCTGCCACTGGCGCACGGCGATCAATTCGATCGCATCATCGCCGCCACGGCCAAGGTGCACCGCCTCGTTCTCGTATCGAAGGACGCGAACATCGCCGAGGCGGGGATCGTGGAGACGCTCTGGTAGACGGCGAGGCTCAG
>VBKG01000449.1 GCA_005879585.1 Deltaproteobacteria bacterium
CCGGCGACCCTTGCAGCCCTAGCGCGCCTGTATCGCCCTTGTCGCCCTTGTCGCCCTTCAGTCCGGTGGCACCCGGAGCTCCGTCTCTCCCGTTCTGCCCCGTCGTGCCGTCCTTGCCGCGACAGACGTAGGTGGGAGCGGTGCCGTCATCTACCCACGCCCCACCAACGAATACTTGGGCGTAGACGGCGACGGCCGCGCCCTGCTCACATCCCGTGAGCACGTATCGCGCGTCGGACGGATTGATGAGCTCCTTTCTGAAGCCGCTCCCGTTCTGACCGTTCTGTCCCGCGGCTCCAGTGGCTCCGCGGTCGCCCTTGTCGCCCTTCGCCCCTTGGAGCCCGATCGCGCCCGTATCGCCCTTGTCACCCTTGGCGCCTAGATCGCCCTTCAGGCCTTGGAGCCCTGTCAGGCCCGTATCGCCCTTGTCGCCCTTGTCACCCTTGGCGCCTAGATCGCCCTTCAGGCCCTGGAGCCCGGTCAGGCCCGTATCGCCCTTGTCACCTTTGTCGCCCTTGTCACCCTTGGCGCCCGGATCACCCTTCAGCCCCTGGAACCCTGTCGCGCCGGTGGGACCTTTCGGACCGATTGGACCGACGCTTCCGCGCAGGGAGAAGTTGAAGGAGATGCCGTCGTTGTACGGCGTACCCCGGCCGGTCGAGACCATCAGGCGGTAGGTGCCCGCCGGGCTGAAGTCCGCACAGTTGATCGGGACGTTGATCTGGAAGGGGCCCCAGTCTCCGGCGGCGGGAGCGAATGTCTTCTGGAAGGCGCCGAGGCCTACGGTGACGACCGGAACAGCGCCGGAGTTGTTGAAGTTCTGCCCGTAAATCATCAGTGTTCTCGCGACGTTACCGAAGGCTGGCTGGGCAGCCTGTTCGTCGGGGGGGCAGTAAGCGTTCAAAGTGGCATCACTGATTCCTATTTGAATTATCGAACTTGTGTCCAAAGTTTGAGCCCTGCCAACGGACGCCACGAGCGCCGGCAACAGAACGCCGAGGACAGCGGCAACGAGGTAGCTCCGTGAAAATCGCATCGACGTGACCTCCTAGTCACTTGCGGACATGGGTATTCCCCAGGCCCTGTGTTTGATGGGACCGCCACTCCTCGGACCCCCACCGCCCTCGCCGCTGGGCACCGCCCCGGTTTTTTCCGGAGCCCGCGGGTAAATCCTGCTGACAAGAGGACTGTCAAGAAACTGTGGTGTCACTTTGGCGAGCTCCCCTTTGGCCCAGATTCTCAGGCGGGCTCTTCGGGGGAGTGTGCAAATTTGGACACCTGGCGCCCTTCCTCGGGAGCCGAGGTCGGAGGGTTTGCGTCAGGGGATGGGAGCGACATGGTGCAGCGACGCTGATATCAGGCGTCGCGCGGCGCGTGACGTGATGTGACAGGGAAGAATGAGGTTGTGACGCACGGTGACTACGCCGGTCCCATGTAGTCACCCCGCGTCGCCGAAAAGAGAGGCGGTGACGGGCAGAATGCGGCCACGTTCGAGTGGCCGCGGGGGCGGGTGGTTAGCTGGCTAGCTCATACAATTCAGCCCTCATTTCCGGGCTGCCTCGGATGCGGAAAAGGAGGGGGAGATTGGCGCAATGAGCCTGGGGCGCCCATCTCCCGCTGGCCGCAGGGACGGTTGGACCCTGGTCCCATTGACGGTGGGGCCGTGGTCCCATTGACGTTGCCGGACCTGACCTTCGAGTTCCCTGAGCCCCCGTGAAACCCGCTGCCGCAACGCCTGGGGGCTGACCTGCCCGCCCTCGCGTTGGGACAGGATCCGTGCAACCCGGACGTATGGGGAGGAATCCGACGCCCTCCAGGCGAGGTCGACAGCCAATCGCAGCTTGGGGGGTAGCAATGAGAGCACCGCTTCCACGTAGCGAACAAATCGTTCGAGCTCGACCTCGTTCGTGATGTCGCCTCCGGAGTCCAGAAAGGCGCGAAATAGGCGACGTTGAATCTTATTCATGATAGCCGGGCCTTTGGCTCCCGACGGTGTTCGAGCAAGGAGCATGCCCCCCACCGCGGAGCGCCTGGCCGTGACCTGCGAGAGGGGCGGTGTGGACCATAGGACCTACGAACCGATATCCGGCCCCGGGCGTTCACGTCCTGCCGCGAGTCTGGACCGGCGCGCATCGCCACCTGCCCAGTCTTCGGGCCGTGTCGGTGGTCACTCGGAGAGACTCCCGACCGTTGAGGGAGGTACCCGTGTCACTCCCGTTCTTGACGGCGTCCGTCCCACCGGACGCCGTCGGGAGTCGAGCCAACTACCCGGAAACCCTAGAGGCGACCCCTCGAGCTGCCGAAGCTCGACTAGGGCAGCAGCTGTGACATCCCCGGCAGCGAGACGGCGCCCGGACCGGGCAGGCCGGCATTCTGATCGACGAGGGAGTTGTAGGACGGCGGGATGCGGAAGGCGCTCACCTCAATCGCGCTCTTCAGCGCGCCGGTCGTGAGGTCACCGCCGCCACGCCGTCCTCCTCGATCATCGTCGCGTCG
>VBKG01000450.1 GCA_005879585.1 Deltaproteobacteria bacterium
CGCCCGCTCTCGTGAAAACGCCGAGTTCTCGCGACGTTCCGTGGTCGGGCGCGAGTAGGCGCCTCGCACAGCCAGCCTCGAGGCTGGCGATCCAGCGGTCGAGCGCGCGTAGCGGTCGCAGAAATGCTGGGCTCCACGAGCGCGGCGTCCTCGATAATCTGCTACCGAAATTGCTACCGCGCGCGGCCTTCGTTCCGTTCGCGTGCGAATCATCCGCCGGGCGAGGAGGGAGCAGGCAAACCTTCTGAAGGCGCTCGACGCACGTCACCTTGGCGGTGTACTCGTTCGTGCCGCAAGCGAAGAATACGTCGCCGTGCCCTCGGCGCGAGAAGCTCATCCCCGGCCCCCACGACGGGTCGCCGTCAGGCCGCTATCAGTGGAGCCGGTTGTGTCTAGGCCCTAACCGTCACGCGCAGGAACGTCGCCGGAATGGACGTGGTCCCCGGCGTGGGGCTCTGGTTCTGGTTCTCGAAGAGCGTCACCAGCTCCTTCTGCAGATCGGCCGCGCGACCACTCTTCTCCGCGGCCTCGAACGCGTTCATCGTCGGGCCGTAATAGTCGCGGAAAGCCGCCACGAGCTCGGCGGGTGGGTTCGGGTAGTTGAACGTGTAGGTGTCCCGAACGCACGTTATGTGCTCCTTCGGCACGCCGGCGGCGCCGAAGCGCTCGAGCACGTGGCTCTCCACGCCCCAGGTCATGGGGCTCACGAAGCCCTCGGGCGGGGGCAGCGAGTACACGGCGCTGATCTTGAGGATCTGTGCCACCAGCGTCGGGTCGTTCGGGATCCAGTTACCCATCACGATGCGACCGTCGGGGCGCGTCACGCGCACCATCTCCTTGGCCACGTCGAAGGGCTTGGGCGCGAACATGGCGCCGAAGATGCTCACCACGAGGTCGAACGTGTCGCCGGCGAGCTCGCTCAGGTTGCAAGCGTCGCCCTCCTGGAACCGGAGGTTCGTGAGACCATACTCCTGCGCACGGCGGTTTCCGGCCTCGACGAGGTTGCGGGCGATGTCGACGCCCAGCACGTCCGCCCCGCGGCGCGCCGCGGGCAGCGCCGTGGTGCCGTCTCCACAACCGAGATCGAGCACCTTGAGCCCCGGGTTGACGCCAAGGCTCTCGACCACCGCCTCCCCGCTCTCACGCATGCTCTGCGCGATGCGGGTGAAGTCGCCCTTCTCCCAGAGTGCCTTGTTCGGATTCACGCGCGCTCCTTCGTCGGATTCTCGTCTTGCCGTGATCTACCCGATTCGGCGTCGCGCCGCACGGGTGCGGGTCGTTGGCGCGAGGCGATCATCTCGTCCAGACGATCGGCGTCCCGCGCGCGTCGCCGTAGTGCTTCTCGCTCGCGTACTGGCCGAGCATGTCGAGCAACTCGCTCGCGACGGTGCGAGCAGATCGATCTGGTGGGCCACTCGGAGGGCGGGCTGATCGGCTGGTACTACGTTCAGAAGTTGGACGGCGCCGTTCCTCATCCATTCGCGGCAATGGTGCGAGCGCCCGCGCGACGGTCTGCGTCGGCATAGCCCCGGGGCGAGCCGTTGCATCGGGCCACCCGGTGAGCGATGAAACCCGGAGCACCTCCGCGCGGGCGACGTTAATCACGCCCGGCCGCCGTGGTGTTTCAAATACGAAGGGAAGGTCGAGATGGACACGAAGCAGGGCTTCTTGGTGCTGGCCGACATCTCGGGCTTCACGGCCCTGGTCACCGCGACCGAGCTCGAGCACGGCCCCGCCATCATCGCGGATCTGCTGGAGGCGGTCATCCGGCGCATCTCGCCCCCGCTCGAGATCGAGGGGATCGAGGGCGACGCGGTCTTCGCCCTCGGTGCGCACGGAACCGTTGTGCCCCCGGCGAGGTTGCTCGACGTCTTGCGGGCAGGGTTCGACGGCTTCCGGGAGCAGCAACAGGTGCTCATCGACTCGGACGACGACAGCTGCTCGTGCAACGCATGCCTGCACGTCGGGCGGCTGCGGCTGAAGGCGATCGGTCACTACGGGAGCTTCCTGCCTCAGACGGTGGGAGGTCGATCCCAGGTAGCCGGAAGCGATGTGATCCTCGTGCACCGTCTGCTGAAAAACCAGGTGCCCCAGAAGGACGACCACTACACCCTCTTCACGCGGCCCGCGCTCCGGTACATGGACGTCGATCCGGCCCGGCTGGGTCTCCAGCCCCACACCGAGAGCTACGAGCACTTCGGGGACGTCGAGTGTTTCTTCGGTACTTCCACCTGCGGTGTGTAGTTCTCCCCGGCTCCCAGAGCACCAGCTCGGTCCGGCATCGGGCTGAGGCATAGCAGAACCAACGCAACGAGTTTGGTCGTCATAGTCGCCTCCTTCGTCGTCGCCCGAGACCCCCGGGTGCAACGCTCCGCTCGGGCATTTCGCGATCACCGCACCGATTGTGTCAGCACCGGCACCATTGGGCAGGATCCTTGGATGCAGGATCAGGCTCTTGCCTGTGAGCGGCGGCGGAGCCATTCGTCGAGACCGATGCGGCCGAGGCGCGCTTCCCCCAACGGCACGAGCGAGCGCTCCTCGACACGGCCGCCCCAGTATCGGGCCTCGGGGTCACTCACGACCTCACGCGGGTCGCCGACCGCCTTCAGATAGCGGGCGACGA
>VBKG01000475.1 GCA_005879585.1 Deltaproteobacteria bacterium
GTTCCACCATGGCACGAACGAAGGCGCCGCCGCCGAGTGCCGGGTTGCGGGCCTCGGTGATCCGCCTGGGCGCTGCGGGCGTCTCGCTGGCGCGCGACGCGGCATCGCGGCTGGCCGACGGCGCGCTCGACGCATCCGCCGAAGCGCGCCGACAGGCCGAGGACGTGCTCCGCCGGCTGCGGGGCACGTTCACGGACCGCTTCGGCGTGGCGTCCCGCGCCGAGCTGACCGACCTCCGCGGGCGCATCGCGGCCCTCGACCGGAAACTCGATACACTCGGACAGCAGGGTGACGGCGGCGATCCACAACCGCCGTTCTCGTTGGAGAACGAGCTCAACTGAGATGGAACCGGCGACGGTGACGCCGTCGCATAAACGGATGGAGGCCACTGCTATGCCAGAACGCGGGGAGATGGTGATCGAGCGTCTCACGGGCAACCGTGCAATCGTCATCCGGGTCGAGAGCCAGGAAGAGGTGACGTGCCGGTTCTGCGACGGCCGCCTCGAATATCGCTACACGTTCGAGCTCGAGCCGCGCCCGACGCCACCCATCGGCTCGTTGATCTCGTTCATTCTCTCCCCCTTCACGTTGCTGCTGTCGCTCATCAATCGACCGCGCGAGCGCACGACGGCACGGCCCCGGCCGCTGCTCGTCCGGCCACCGTCGTCCTGATCCGAACGGTCGCTACCTGATTCGCCCTTCGCGGCGCAGGCTCGCCTGCACGGCCGTGCCTGCGGCCTCGACCGCCGCGAGCGGCGCCTCGAGCGCATGCCTGGCGGCGTCGGGCTGTTCCGCGCGCCGGACGCGGTCGAGGGCGTCGACGAGGGCCTGGTAGCGCCCGAGCAACGCGTCGAACGCCGTCAACGACTCCGGCGGGGTGGCCCCCGCGCGCGCGTGCGCGCCCTCGGCGAAGGCGCGGGCGCGCTCGAGCGGATAGGTGAGCTCGGGCATGCTCTCGGCCGTGAAGCGGCCGTTCACCACCAGGTCGACACCCTTGCGCGCCGTGCCGAGCAGCACGTCGACGTGGGTCGCGGCGAGGCGGCCATACGAGCGCCAGAAGCAGCCCGCAAGCAAGGCGAGAACGAGCGCAGCCTTGACGCTCGTCCCCCTGGGGCCTACCATCCGGCCCCGCGTTCGGGCATGCCCACCGTACCGCGTCTTCCGCGTCCGTATCTCGAGAAGCTGCTCGCGAGCTCGCCGGACATCATCGTGGCCGCCGACCGCAAGGGCACCATCATCTTCTACAACGACGGCGCCCGGAGCACCCTCTGCTACACGCCGGACGAGGTGCTCGGCCAGCACGTGAGCCGGCTCTATCCCGACCTCGCGGAGGCCCGCAAGGTCATGAGCGCCATGCGCGCGGGGTACGGTGAGCCGCCCGGCCAGGCCAAGAACTACGAGACCGTCTTCGTCACGAAGAACGGAACCCGCGTCCCGGTCGCGATCTCCGGCGGCATCACGCGCGACGACCAGGGGGCGGAAGTCGGCTCGGTCGGCTTCGCCAAGGACCTGCGCGACATCCGCCGTCACGACCAGCTCGCGCTCCTCGGCGAGGTCGCGGTCAGCCTGGCACACGAGATCAACAACCCGCTCGAGGTCATCGTCAACAACCTGAACCTGCTCGAAGGTCACGTCGCCAAGGTGTCGTCGGACGCGGACTTCATCGTCGAGAGCGAGCGCCTCGACTCCATTCACGCCGCCCTCGGCCGCATCCAGGGGATCGTGAGCAAGCTCTCCGAGCTCGCCCAGGGGGCCGAGTACGCGACGCGGGAATACCTCCCCGGCACGCAGATGACGGATCTACGGGCGCAGCGCGGCAGCGGCGTGGTCGAGCGGCATGCGGCGGGCGAGGCGAGCGATCGGGTGCTCAGCGGCATCCGCATCCTCGTGGTCG
Organism: Deltaproteobacteria bacterium; assembly: GCA_005879585.1. Taxonomy (GTDB): domain Bacteria; phylum Desulfobacterota; class Binatia; order DP-6; family DP-6; genus DP-3. The sequence goes on from VBKG01000475.1 coordinate 1,895, forward strand.
ACGACGACCTCGGCGTCTGCCAGTCGCTGCGCGACCTGCTGACCCAGGAAGGGTGCACCGTGATCGTGGCGACGGGCGGCCGCGAGGCGTTGAAGCGCCTGGAGACCACCACCGTCGACCTCGTGCTGAGCGACGTGGTCATGCCGGACCTCGACGGCTACGAGCTCTTCAAGCTCGTCCGCGAGCGCCACACGGGCGTCCCGGTGGTCCTGATGACGGCCTTTCACTTCGACAAGGACCACATCATCAAGCGTAGCCGCATGGCCGGCGTCGAGGACGTCATCTACAAGAAGCCGATCGACCCGCCGCGGCTCCGCGAGATCATCAAGCGGCACGCGAGACGCCCCGAAGCGGCCGTCGGCTGAGGCTCATCCGTGTTGCTGCCGAAGCGATTCCATCGGCATGCGGTCCGCGTCCGCCAGCAGAACGTGGGACTCACCGACGTGCGCGCGATTGTTTCGCGCCGGGACGGACGCGGGAAGGCGGTCCGCGTCCGCTTCCTCGTCGATACCGGCGCGCTCTATTCGGTCCTTCCACCGCGCGTATGGCATGCGCTCCGCCTCAGACCGGCGCGAACGGCGGAATTCAGCCTCGCCGACGGCTCCTCGATCGCGCGCGGCGTCTCCGAGTGCCGGTTCACGCTCGCCGGCATGTCGGCAACGTCGCCCGTGGTACTGGGCGAGGCGGACGAGGGTCCGCTCCTCGGTGCCGTGACGCTCGAGACGCTGGGGCTGATGGTCAACCCGCTCAGCCGGAAGGTCTATCCCATGCGCCTGACGCTCGGAGCACTGCCGGCGTGACCCCTCGGGGTGCGACGCCCGCGGGCACGGCGGCGTACCGCGACACGGTCGGCGCACAGCCGTCGCGAGCACGTCGAGCAGAACCTGGCCGTCGCACACGTCGAGCCGGCGCCCGCGGGGGTAGACTCGCTCTTCGCGCGACGCTAGGACTGGCGGCGTGCCGATCCGGATCACGCGCGTCTACACGCGCCGCGGCGATCGCGGCGAGACCGACCTCGTCGGCGGCGAGCGGATCCGAAAAGACAGCCCGCGGATCGAAGCCTACGGCACCGTCGACGAGCTGAACGCCGCGGTCGGCGTGGCGCGCGCCGCCAACGAGGCCGAGCTCGCGACGGACGACGCGCACGCCGCCGCGCGCCGCGAGCTCGACGACATCCTCCGCCGGCTGCAGAACCAGCTCTTCGA
>VBKG01000476.1 GCA_005879585.1 Deltaproteobacteria bacterium
GTGGCCGGTCGCCGAGTCGAACCGCACGATGAGGCCGGTGCTCGGGGCGCCGGGGGTCGAGCCGGGCGGCGGAGGCGGCAGTCCGCCGTTCGCGCTCACCACCTGCTCGGTGATGGCCGTGGTGCGGTTGCCGGAGTCGAGCGCCGCCGCGTACACGACCGAGCCGTCGGGGCTCGCCGCGAGCGCCCGCGGCGTGTCGCCGAAGAGCTGCACGATCGCGAGCGGCGTGTCCCGGGCCCCGTCGGCGTCGAACACCCACACGTCGGCACGGCCGACGCCGGGCGCAGTGAGCTGCGGCCCGCCGGCCGGGTCGGCGGCGAAGCGGTCCTGTCCGCGCCGCGCCGCGGTGACGAAGGCCCGGCTGTGGCCGCTGCCCGCGAAGACGACGTCGCGCGGCTCGTCGCCAACGAGCAGCGTGCGTGCGACGCGGGAGCGTGTCACGTCCGACGGGTCGATCTCGACGACGCTGACGCTGTCGGAGAGGTGATTCACCACCCAGACCTCGGTCTGCCCGGCGAGGTTCGTGCGTGCGGCGGCCGCCACCGGCTCGAGGCCGACCGGGACCTCCGCCGCGAGCGAAAGCCCGCTCGCGCCGATCGTGTAGATCGCCAGGCGATTGTCCGGCGTGTTCAGCGCGAAGAGCCGGTCGCCGCCCGGCGAGAGCGCGAGGGGCCGGACATGCCCGCTCTCGAAGTTGGCGAACGACCCGCCGCCGGCGGGAGCGGCGGCCACGAGGAGCAGGACGGTGGCGAGAGCACGCGGGACCATGTGCCGTTCCTCCTTGTGCGCGCGCCCGAGCGGTACCAGCGCCCGTCCGCGGTGACAATAACGCGTTTGTGGTCGGGCGCGGCGTTCCCGTGCCCGCGCTACTCAGCCTCCCGCGGTTTGGTGCACGACCACCCGCCGATGCCGAGCCCCCCCTCGGGCGTGTAGCCGCTGGCATAGCTGCCCACCTGGCCGAGCCATCGAGGAGGACGCCGCAGTCGCAGATCGGACTCCATCCGGTCACGCAGCTCTCCCTCTCCTTTCGGCGCCCGGGGAATCTGGGCGCGGCAAAGGGAGGAAGACTGCGCGACACCGACGGCGGGGCGATACTCAATCCTCGTTATCCGACGCTGGACCTCTCGAGACCGGCTGGGCCCGAGCCGCTACCCCAGCCCGACCTCCCGGCCGCAATTGGGGGCCAAACGGGGCGAAAAAGGGGTCGGCTCGAGCGCGAAACGTTGAAGTCGCCCGCGGTCCTCAACGCGGGAGCAGCACGCTGAAGCGCATGCGTTCGGCGGCACGCGCCTGGGCATCGTCGTTGGTCAGCAGACGACGCACGTGGAGCGCTTCCATGGTGGCAAGGTGCAATCGGTCGAGGCTGCGGCAGTAATCTCTTGGGGAGAACGACGCGAGCTGTTCGGCCGCGAGGTCGTAGATCGTGACCGGAGTGATCATCAAGTCGTACGGAGCCGTTTCCAGCAATGCATCGAGGCGCCGGGCCAGTCGCTTCGCGGTCGCTCGGGTGAGATGGCCGCCGGCGACCCGGCCATGCAGATGCGTGACGGTCTCGATCTTCCCGAGCGACGACACGATGACGCGTTCCTCGCTCGCGATCAGCTCGAGTGTCCGTGCCGTCTCGGGTTCGGGGAACAGCACCTTCAGGAGACAACTGGTATCGAGATACAGGGGCATCGGCACATCGAACGCGGTTTACTCGTCGCGTTCGCGCCGCAGCAGGTCGTCGGTCCGCGGCTGCGCCGGCTGGGTCTTCCAGAATCGCCGCAGCCACGCCGCATGTTGCTTGGGATCGAATCGCTTTCGCGGCGCCGTTCGTGGCGCGCGATAGGGGAGAATGCGCGCCACCGGCTTCGAATCCCGCGTGACGACGATCTCCCCCTCGTGCGCCAGGATGCGCTCGGCTTCCGGCCATTTGAGGCGCACGTCTCGGACGGTCATCGTCGCCATGGGCAGACGATAACATGTTTCACAGAGCTCGCCAATCGGTAGGCGATCAGGCCGCCCGGCGAACCATCGTACGTCTCGCCGTTGAGCCGTGACCATAGCAGCTGCGCTCATCAAAGTCCGCCGCGATGTTCACGTCGAATCGAAAATAACTCTCACGCCCACGACGGTATTGCGGACCGCACCTCGCGGGGTGGATGGTGCGTTCGCGGCCAGGCTCGCGCCGGATCGGCCATCGGGAAGGAGTTTCACCATGACGTCGTTCGGCCGCTTCGCGGCGCGTATTGCTTGCTTTTGAAGATACGATCTTAGCAGTCACCTAGAGGAGGGAGATATGAGAACGCGCCACTTCTATCGCGCTTTGACCGCTGCGGCGCTGATCGTCCTCGTCGCGGCGGTCCTGGCAGCCAGGATCTCGGCAGCCGGGGTCAGCGCCTACGTCCAGCACGACCTCGTCTCGGACGGCTTCTTGCCGGCCGACCACGTCGACCCGAACCTCGTCAACGCGTGGGGGCTCACGGCCCAGCCGGCCTCGCCCTGGTGGGTGGCCGACAACGGGACCGACGTCTCGACGATCTACACGGCCGACGGCACCCCGAGGCCGCTCGTCGTCTCGGTGCCGAACGCTCCGACGGGCGCGGTCTCGAACACGGGATCGAGCTTCGTCGTCGGGAGTGGACCCGCGCTGTTCCTGTTCGCGACCGAGGAAGGGAAGATCCTCGGGTGGAACGCGGCGCTCGGCACGACGGCGCAAGTCGCCGTCGACCGCTCGGGCGACGACGCCATCTTCAAGGGGCTCGCAATCGCCGGTGACCGCCTGTACGCGACCGATTTCCACAATGGACAGGTCGACGTCTTCGACGGGAGCTTCGGCCAGGTGGATATGCCCGGAGCGTTCGTCGATCCGAGTATCCCACCGGGCTTCGCGCCGTTCGGAATCCAGAACGTCGGCGGCGACATCTTCGTCACATACGCGAAGCAGGACGCCGACCGGGAGGACGACGTCGCGGGGCCGGGGCTCGGCTTCGTGGACGAGTTCGACACGAGCGGGACGTTCCTCGGGCGCGTAGCGACCCGCGGGCAGCTGAACTCGCCCTGGGGCCTCGCGATGGCGCCGGCCGCGTTCGGGCGCTTCGGCGGCGATCTCCTCGTCGGGAACTTCGGCGACGGTCGGATCACGGCTTTCGAGC
>VBKG01000477.1 GCA_005879585.1 Deltaproteobacteria bacterium
GCCGAACCCGGACTTCCTCGCCGTCGTCGAGCGCAACCTGCCGCGCACGACGAAGCTCGTCATCGGCTGCCAGGCCGGCGGCCGCTCGCAGCACGCGTGCGAGATCCTCGCCGCGGCCGGCTATCGCGACGTCGCCAACGTCCGCGGCGGCTTCGGCGGCGCGCGCGACCAATCGGGGCGCGTCGTCGTGCCCGGCTGGCGCGACGCGGGGCTGCCCGTCGAGCAGGGGCAGACGCCGGGTGCAAGCTACGGGGATCTGCGGAAGCGGACGGGACCAGCGTGAGCCCGAGCCGCCGCCGCGCGGCGCGTACGCTCAGGTCCGTGGCTGAATTCTGGAGGAAGCTACCCAGAAGGGCACCTGAACCGACAACGCGCGGCGTTCCCGCCGTGTGCCGCCGGCCGCCCGTCGGCTGTGGCGTACAGGTCCGGTGAAGTAACCGCATGAGAAGGGGCCCGTCGCGTTCGGGCGAGATCAGCTCCAAAGCGTCGGGGCCGGGTACGCGGCGAACGCGGGGTCGTGCGTGACGATTGTGAGCCCCTCCTCGAGTGCCTGCACGACGAGAAGGCGGTCGAATGGATCGCGGTGGTGGGGGGGCAGCGCCGGCAGACGAAGCGTGTGCGCGATCGAGATCGGCAGCTCGTCGAATCCCGCCCCGCGGGCGGCACGGGTGATCGCGTCCAGATCGGCTTTGATCTTGCCGAGCGCCGCCTTGATGGCGATCTCCCAGGTGCTCGCCGCGCTGAGCTGGACGGAGTTCCCGGGATCCCGAAGGGCTGCCGCGACTCGGCCGGGAAGACGTCGCGGCTGCGCCAGCGCCCAGAGCAGCGCGTGCGTGTCGAGCAGCAGCCTCAGCGCGACCCCTCGAAGAGGGCGAGGATATCCTTCGGCAGCGGGGCGTCGAAGTCGGCAGCCACCCGGACCTTACCGCGGAGAGCGCCGAGCTTGCGGGGTGCGCGGCGCTGCTCCACCGGAGTCAGCCTGGCGACGGGCTTCCCGTGGCGCGTGATCACGACCTCCTCTCCGCGCGCCGCCCTGTCGAGCAGGCGTGAGAGATGGGTTTTGGCTGCGTACACGTTGACTTTCACGGGGCCCCCGCAATTTTGGTCTGACTAGACTAATCTAACGACCAACCTCGACGCAACTGGCAGATGCCGCCAGCCGATCACCCACCGCGCTCCAGCTGCCGGTATCGAATGATCGCGAACGTCTTTGTGGCTGCCCGTAGCCGTGGTAGTGCCAGTCAAGATCAGGCACGGACTTGCCCGTTGAGTCTTCGAACGACAGAACCGAGGCCCGCGCGGTCTCCCTCCGTTACGCCGCGCGGCGCGCTAGAAACTTCCGCTCTACGGCGCGAGACAGGGGCTCCCGCCGCACACATCCACCACGGCGCCGTCCGGCTTCAGGAACTCCGACTTCTGCTGCCGCGCGCTTGCCTGGCTGCGTGGCTTCCCGTGCGGGTCGCTGCCGGCGGTCGGCGGCGTGTTCGTGGTCGGCGGCGGCGGCACGCCGCTGTCCCACACCACCATCGCGGAGCCGTCGAACGGGAAGCTCGGGATCGGCGGGATGCCGAAGTACGGATGCACGTCGGTATGCCGGCCCGGCGCGAGCGCGGGCTGGTAGATCGAGAGGCCGAGCGTCCGCGCCTCGACCTCCGTCGCCACGTTCGCCACCTGGTGGTCGCCGAAGGCCTCGTGGACGAGAATCTTGTGTGCAGGCGTGTTCGGGAGCGGATCGCTCGTGATGTGGTGCGCATAGCCGTTCGGGTCCGAGCGGTCCCAGAGCATCTGGATGAGCGCGAAGAGCAGCGGGCGTTCGAGCTCGTTCGGGTAGGCGGGGTAGAGCACCATCGAATAGGTGGCGAAGTCGACGCTGCGGGTGAGCAGCGTCGAGTAGTTCATGGCCGGCACGCCGAGGACGCCGCGCGTGATGTCCTGGGCGACCGCCATCAACGTCCCGCCCGCGATCCCGCCCTGGCTGTTGCCGTCGTAGAACACGTGGCTCGTGTCGATGACCGGGTTGCCGAAGGCGTCCTGGAACGCCGGGTTCGAGACGAAGCCCGCCGGGTGAATCATGAGGCGCGCCAGGAAGAGTTGATTCAGCATCGACTGCTGCAGGCGGTCGGTGAGCGTCGGGAAGTTCGAGAGGTCCACCAGGATCGTGGCGGCGTTCGGGACGTCCTCCGTCGCCATGCCGATCCAGTCGGTGGCGCAGAGGACGAAGTCGTGCTCGTTGCCCATCGATTCGACGTTGCCGGCGTTCACCTCGGTGTTGCTGCCGAAGAGGCCATGCCCGTACAGCGATGCCCGCCCCGGGTTCGCGGTCGCGACGGCGCTCGCCAGCGCCGCGCGCGGGATGTTGCACGTGAACGACGCCTGCTGCGGCGTCGGCTGGTGCAGGGGGAGCCCGTCGGGGCCGAGGACGTACCGCGCCCCCGGGCTCGGCGAGCTCACGTAGCGCTCGACGAGGAACGTCCCGGTGACGCGGCGGAAGATCTTGTCGTCCACGCCCGCGCCGCCGCCGTCGTCGATCTGCGACACGACGAATGTCGGCGCCGCCGCGCCGAGCCGGGCGAAGCCGTCGTCGCGCACGAAGAGCAGCCGCTCGGAGATGTTCCGCCGGCTCGCCACCGTGAAGTCCCAGGCGAGGTAGAGGTCGCTCCGGCCGACGCCCGCCGCCGCGAGCGTCGCGAACAGGTCCTCCATGTGCGCCCGGCGTGCCTCGACCGCGGCATCGGCCGTGAGTGTGCCGTCCCGGTAGGCGACGAACGTCGGATTGG
>VBKG01000104.1 GCA_005879585.1 Deltaproteobacteria bacterium
GGCATCGCACGCCTGCGCGCCGAGCTGGAGGCGAAGCTCGAGATCGACGGCTCGCCGGCGCGGAAGGTCGAGCGCATCGTCCGTCACACCCTCGCCTACTTCTGGAACCGGCGCTTCTTCCTCGCCCTGATCCACCAGCGCGAGCACAGGCGCGACGGCGAGCGCGAGTGGCGGCGGCACCGCGAGCAGCTCTCGCGGCTCGTCCAGCGGACGCTCGAGCAGGCGATCGCCGCCCGCCAGGTGCGGCCGGTGAACGCGCGCATCGCGGCCGAGATGCTGCTCAGCATGATCCGTGGCGCGGGCCGCTACCGGGCCCGCGGCGATCGGCTCGAGGACCTGGTGGCGGGCGTGGTCGACGTCTTCATGCACGGCGTCGCGACGCCTGCGGGCCGGCGGGTCCTGGCCGCCGACGGCCTCCCGAGCAGACGCTGATGCGGTGGCTGCTCGCCGTCGCTCTCCTCGCGCTCCCCCCGCTCGCCCGTGCCGAGGTCCGCAAGACGCTCGAGGAGTGTATCGAGATCGCGCTGCGCCAGCAGCCGAGCCTCAGGGCGGCCGCCGCCACGGTCGCCGCCGGGCGCGCGCGCGTGTGGGAGGCGGCGGCCGCCTACCTGCCGCAGGTCTCCGCGAACTACCTGGCAAGCCGCCGGCACGCGAGCTCGAACTCGCTCATCGGCAGCGGCGGGAGCGGGGCAGCCAGGACCTTCCCCTTCTACTCGACCGGCATGACCTTCTCGCAGGTGCTCTTCGACTTCGGCCAGAACCTCGAGCTCATCCACGGGGCGCAGGCGTCGGCGGAGGCGCTGGCCGCCGACGCGGCCACGCAACGCGACACGGTCGTCTTCAACGTCCAGCAGGCGTACTTCGCGCTGCTGGCGGCCTACCGCCTGCGCGACGTGGCCGAGGAGACCGTGGCGCAGAACCAGAAGCACCTCGACCTGGCGGAGGGCCGCCACGACGTCGGCATGGCGCCCCGCTTCGACGTCACGAATGCGGGGGTGCAGCTCGCCACGGCGGAGCTGAACCGTTTGACGGCGCGCAACAACGTCTCCCTCGGGCGCGAGACGCTGCGCAACGCCCTCGGCCTCGTGGGTCCGCTCGACTTCGACATCGTCGACTTGCTCGAGCAGCCACGGATCGAGGTCGGCGACGCCGAGGCGCTCGATGTCGCCTACGCCAACCGCCCGGAGCTGCGGAGCCTTGCGGCCCAGGAACGCGCCGAGGCCGAACGCATCAAGGCGATCGAGAAGGACTACCTGCCCAAGCTGACACTCGTCAGCAACGTCACGTGGTCGGGCTCGCGCTATCCACTCCAGGAGAGCTGGAACTTCGGCGGCTTGATCAACCTCTCCGTCTTCAACGGCGGGCTCACCACGGCACAGGTGCGCGAGGCGAAGGCCAACCTCGACAACCTCCGGGCGACGGAGGATGCCACCCGCCAGAACGTGACGCTAGAGGTGCAGCAGGCGCTGCTCAACCTGCACCAGGCCGCCGAGAGTATCGGCGTGGCCGACAAGGGACTGCAGCAGGCGCGTGAGAACCTCTCGCTCGCCGAGGGCCGTTACAAGACCGGGGTCGGAAACATCATCGAGCTGACCGACGCGCAGGTGTCGCTCGCCACCGCCGAAGCGAGCCGCGTGCAGGCGCTGGTCGGCTACCGGACCGCGCTCGCCAGCCTCGAGCGCTCGACCGCACATCGCTTCGCGACGGACTGACACGATGAGCACACACGCAGAAGACCTGGGACCCCTCGATGAACCCGCCGCGCCGCCCGCGGTTCGCCGGCGACGGCGCATCCCGCGCATGGCCCTGCTGGCCGCGGCGCTCGTGGCCGGCGTCGCCGCATATTACTTCTGGCCGGCGGGCAGCACGGCGCCTGCCGGCTACGTGACTGCTGCCGCCGACCGCGGACCGATCGAGCAGGGCATCAACGCCACCGGCGCGGTGAACCCGATCACCACCGTGCTGGTTGGGACCTACGTCTCGGGCCCGATCCAGGCGGTCGACGTCAAATTCAACTCGCCGGTCAAGAAGGGCCAGCGCATCGCAAAGATCGACCCGGCATCCTTCGCCGTGAAGGTGCGCGGGGCCGAGGCCAATCTCAAGAACGTGCAGGCGAAGGTCGAAGGCGACCGCGCCGACCTGAAGCTCAAGAAGCTCCTCTTCGAGCGGAACCGCGTTCTGCTCCAACGGAACCTGATCGCGCAGAACGACCTCGACACCGCCGAGGCCAGCTACGAGCAGGCGTCGGCGCAGCTCGCCCTCGACCAGGCCGCCGTCGCCCAGGCGCAGGCCAGCCTCGAGGACGCCCAGGTGAACCTCCGGTACACGGACATCCTCTCGCCCGTCGACGGCGTGGTGGTCTCGGTCAGCGTTGCCGTCGGCCAGACGGTGGCCGCGAGCTTCCAGACCCCGACCCTCTTCCTCATTGCGGGGGACCTCGCCAAGATGCAGGTCGACACCAACGTGAGCGAGTCCGACGTGGGCCGCGTGCGCGAGGGGCAGCCCGCCACCTTCACCGTCGATGCGTACCCGGGCCAGCCGTTCCACGGCACGGTCGTGCAGGTGAGGAACGCGCCCATCACCGTGCAGAGCGTCGTGACCTACGACGTCGTCGTCGCGGTCGACAACCCGGGGCTCGAGCTGAAGCCCGGCATGACAGCCAACGTCTCGATCACGACGGCGAGGCGCGACCAGGCGCTGCGCATCCCCGTCCGCGCGCTCCGCTTCCATCCGCGCGGGACCGGACATGAGACGCCGGCTGCCAATGCGAAGGAGGGGAGCGCCGTCTACGTCCTGGAGCCGGGCGGCACGCTCCGTCGCGTCGAGGTGGAAGTCGGCGTCCGCGACAACCAGCACGTGGAGGTGCTGAGCGGCGACCTCCACGAGGGGGACCAGATCGCCGTCAGCCTGCGGCGCGAGGGCCCGGATGCCGCCTCCACGCCGCGGCGGCTGGGGTTCCACGGACTGAAGAAGCTCTAGCGATGGCTGCGGGCATGCGGCCGCTCATTCGGCTCCGCGACGTGTGGAAGGTCTACCACCTCGGCGACGTCGAGGTGCGGGCGTTGCGCGGCGTCTCGCTCGACATCCGGGCGGGCGAGCTCTTGGGGATCATCGGGGCGTCGGGCTCCGGCAAGTCAACGTGCATGAACCTGATCGGCTGCCTCGACCAGCCGACGCGCGGCACATATCGCCTGGGCGACGTCGACGTCTCAACGCTCTCCGTCAACGAGCGCGCGGCGATCCGCAGCCGCCGGATCGGCTTCGTCTTCCAGAACTTCAACCTGCTCGGGCGGTCGACGGCGCTCGAGAACGTGGCGCTCCCCATGATCTACGCCAACGTGCCCTTCGCGGAGCAGCGCCGGCGCGCGCGCGAGCTGCTCGCGGCGGTCGGTCTGCACGGCCGCGAGGAGCACATGCCGAGCCAGCTCTCCGGCGGGCAGCAGCAGCGCGTCGCGATCGCGCGCGCCCTCGCGAACGGGCCCTCGCTGCTCCTCGCCGACGAGCCGACGGGCAACCTCGACACACAGTCGAGCACCGAGATCATGGACCTCTTCCTGCGGCTGCGCCGGGAACGGCGCCTCACGATCATCGTGGTCACGCACGAACCCCACATCGCCTACTACGCCGAGCGCGTCGTCACCTTCCGCGACGGGCGGATCGTGTCGGACGTGCCGCAGGCGCCGTCCTCGCACGCTACGGAGGCGGTACGCGCATGAGCCTTTTCTGGATGACGGTCGTCACCGCGCTCCGCGCGCTCCGGCGGAACGTGCTCCGCTCGGTGCTCACCATGCTCGGCGTCATCATCGGCGTGGCCGCGGTGCTGACCATGGTGAGTATCGGGCGCGGCGCGAACGCCGCCGTTCAGCAGCAGATCCAAAGCCTCGGGAACAACCTCGTCATGATCATCCCCGGCGCCACCACGGCCAACGGTGTGCGCGCGGGCTCCGCCTCGTCGCTCACGGTGGCAGACGCGACGGCGATCACCAGGGAATGCTCGGCCGTCGCCGACGTTGCATGGGCCAAACGCCAGGCGGTGCAGGTCGTCTACGGCCACCAGAACTGGGCCACGGCGGCGCACGGGGTGCCGCCGTCGTACCTGTCGGTGCGCGAGTGGCCGCTGAGCGCGGGTCGGTTCTTCGAGCAGCGGGACGAGGCAAGCGCCAATCCAGTGGCGGTCCTCGGGCAGACGGTCGTCGATCAGCTCTTCGCAGCGGGCGAGGATCCGATCGGCGCCATCATCCGCGTGAAGAACGTGCCCTTCGAGGTGATCGGCGTCCTCGCCCGCAAGGGGCAGACGGCGTGGGGCCAGGATCAGGACGACGTCGTCCTGATCCCCTTCTTGACCGCCGAGCGGCGGGTTCTCGGCACGCAGATCCTGGGCACGGTCGACATGGTCGTCGTCTCGGCCGTGACGGCCGACGCCCTCCCCAAGGTCGAACGGCAGATCCGCAGGCTCCTGCGCGAGCGCCACCGGATTCCGCCGGGCCAGGACGACGACTTCACCGTCCGCGATCTCAACGAGATCGCCGAGGCCTCGAAGAACGCGAGCGTCGTGATGATGAACCTTCTCCTCAGCGTCGCCTCCGTGTCGCTCCTGGTGGGTGGCATCGGCATCATGAACATCATGCTGGTCTCGGTGACGGAGCGGACGCGCGAGATCGGCGTCCGCCTCGCGGTCGGCGCGCGGACCGAGCACATCCTGCTCCAGTTCCTGGTCGAGGCGACGACACTCAGCCTGGTGGGCGGTGCCGCCGGGCTCGTGGTCGGGGTCGCTGCGACGCGGCTCATCGCGTACCTCGCCGCGTGGCCGACGCTGCTCTCGGCGCAGGCTGCCACGGGCGCGTTCCTCGTCGCGGGTGCGGTCGGTATCTTCTTCGGCTTCTATCCGGCGCGCCGCGCGGCGCGGCTCGATCCGATCGCCGCGCTCCGTTACGAGTGAGCCTCGACACTCACGAACTCGAAACCTTCGGAGTCTCGGCTTCGCCCAGGGCGCCGTTCCGAGCCCACGATGCCGGTGCGTCGCCGCGAGGCACTTCCCTCGAGACCGCAGAGTCGATACGGCATTGCTGCACTCTGCCCATCACACTGGGAGGACGGTGATGATCGCTCTCTTGATCTTCGTGGAAAATGTCCTCGTCGTTGCCGCTCAGCTCGCCTTGCGTCGTGGCGCGGTGCGCCTGGAGCATGCACCGTTAGCGCCGTCCATCTTCCTGGAGCCGTTCCGAAATCCCTACGTTCTCTCGGGCCTTCTGCTGCACGGGCTCAGCTTCTTTCTCTACGTCTTCATCTTGTCGCGATTGCGGTTGAACGTGCTCTACCCGGTCGCCACCGGCCTTTCGATCCTCTCGATCACGATCTTGTCCGTCGTGCTCTTCGGCGAGCGTCTGAGTGCGCCGCAATCGCTTGGGATCGGCGCGATCGCGGGCGGCATCGCGCTCGTGTTCACCACCTGACGGGGAAAGCCTCAGAAGTACGACTGGAGCGTGCCCCGGCGCCGGATGTCGAGGGTGGCGCAGTGGAACGACCCGCCAAAGGGCTTGTAGTTCATGAGGGGGCACGGGATCGGCTTGAAGCCATGGTCCTTCAGCAACTTGATCATCGACACCTGCGACGCCTCTACCACCACGCGCTCCGGGTCGAGCATCAGCACGTTCAGGCTGATCCACTTGCTGACCATCGAGAGATGGAGGTTCCGCAGCCCGCGTATGGGATCGGGCTCCGGCGCGACGAGGATGTCCCACGACTTGAGGATCGCCGGAAGCTCCCGCGGATCGACGTATTCCGGGTTGATGAGCACCTTTCCCGGGGCGAGCGGGACGAACGTCGTATCGATGTGCAGCGGCTGCGGGCAGTGACTCGTGATCTCATGAATGGTGAACTCGGATCCCAGGTGACGCCGCAGCCATGCGATGCCGGATGTATTGGTCGCATTGCTGCGCGTGACGAACAGGTCTCTGCCGCACCGAACGAAGTCGGCAGCATCGAACACCGGTTCGAACTCGTTGATTATGTAGCGCACGGGCTCGCCCTTGGCGGGCGGCATGAAGCGCTCGTCGTACAGACAATCGAGCAACTGCGGCTTCGGGGCGGAGATCCACCGCGCGCCCTGTGACCAGTACTCCTTGAGCAGCCTGCGGTAGGCATGGGTCTCGAAATAGCGCGAGCGCCACGCCATCGGTGTTTCGATGAGCTGGTCACCGATCACGAGAATCCCGTCGCGCGGGCTGGCAGTGCAGAAGCCGTTGGAGCTCCAGTTCGGCGAGCCATACCGGACCGAGAAGTCGATGATGTCCGGCCGGCGGACCGTGATGCCTTCCGACTCGAGCAGGCGGACGAAGCCGTCGAGTTCTCTTTGCGCCGGTTTGACGAGGAGCCGCGGATAGCGCCGTCCGGCGAGCAGCGGATAAAGACGAGCGGCTTTCCGCGGGAGGTTGCCCACCATCGTCACATGGCTGGGCGGTGCCGCCGCACCCTCGAGGCGGCCGACAACCACTTCCTCGAGGGGGTCCCATTCATTCCAGGAGTTCACCACACAAGCGTTTGCGGTCTCCGTTGTGCGATCGGGTTCTGATACGGCTGAGCTCGACATGAAGCCTCCCGCAAAACTATGGCGCCTCGGCACGCACGGTGTACCGTTCCGTCGGCTCCCTGCTGCACACACCGCGAGCGCTCTCCACGACCACGAAGCGCAACGCGTTCAGCGTTCCCTGAGGCACGGGCGACCCGGGAAGAACCGCGGCCACAGCCGCGTACTCCTGCTCTCGCATGAGTGCGCAGGCCGGTCGACCCTGCAACTGCGCCGCGAGCAGCCCGGGATCCGAGATTTCCGGAAACTGCCGCCGCGCGTAGAACATGAACGGGCTCAGCCCCGTGCCGTCCGGGAAACCGAACGCCACGACGGGGACGCCGCTGTCGGCGACGCGGCCGAGCCGCTCTGCCCAGGGCCGAGCCGTGCACAACGGGTTGAGCTTCGGCAGGATGATCAGCGCCAGCAGCAGATGGATCGCGGTCAGGTACGCAGCCAGGGATGCCGCGGCGCGCACCGGGTGGCGCGCGCGGCTGGCGCGCAGAACTACCACCCCGAGCATCGCCAACAGGGGAACGACGAGCCAGGCCGACGCGGTCAGCGAGAGGTGGCGTGGAGGTGCGGTCCCTGCCGCCCCGCCGCGGCGTGTGGCGTGGACCAGCATCAGTAGATCCACCGGACGGATCCCGAGGAGAACGAGCATCAACGCAGGCGCCGCGATCAGCAGGAGGACGATCGTCACGCGGATCACCGTCCGCTCCACGCGGCCGCGCCACGCCTCCGGCCACCACTGGGCGACGAGCACCGCGAACGCGGGATAGGCCGGAAGCAGGTAGTGCGCGCGCTTGCTCGCGGAGAGGGTGAGCGCCGCCGTCATCCCCCCCGCCCAGAGGAGCGGGAAGAGCCGCGCGGGTGTGGCGCGCTCCCGCCATGCGGCGGCGACCGCCGCCGGAAGGACGGCGGACCACGGAAGGAGGCCGAGCGCGAGATTCGGGAGGTAATAGAGGACGGACCGCACGTGCCCCTCGTCCGGGTCACCCATGAAGCGTCCGAGATGGTTGGTGATGACGAAGAACGTCACAGACTCTGCACCGACCTCTCGCGCGACCGCCAGGATCCACACGGCCATGAAGCCGGTCACCACCGTGACCGCCAGTACGAGCTCGCGTGCGCGCAGACGCCCCCATCCGGCGCACACCACGAAGGCGAGCATCGTGAGAACCGCGAGCGCGACCGGAAGGAAGCTCTTGCACCCGAACGCCACGCCCACGGCCCCGACGGCCGCGGCGAGTAGCCCGCGTCGCCCGGACTGCCAGGCGACGAAGAAGAGCCCGAGGGCGAGCGCGGTGGCGGCGGCCGCGGCGGTGTCCGGGGTGGCGCTGCGCGCCATCCACCAGTACTCGGGTGCCGTCGTCAGTACGAAGACGGCGAGGAGGGGGCGAGCGCCGAGACGCAGCGCGACCGCCGCCGTCACGAGCGTCCCGACGATCGCGGCGGCCGCCGACGGCAAACGCGCCGCGGCAGTCGAGGCATCGCCAGCGAGACGATAGGCGCCCGCTTGCAGCCAATAGAAGAGCGGCGGCTCTTCGATGAACGGGCGCCCGTTGAGCCTGGGGAGCACCCAGTTGCCGTTTGCAGCCATCTCCCGGGCGATCTCGGCGACGCGGGCTTCGTCGGGCGGCCACAGGTCCGTCCGCCCGAGTCCGCTCGCGAGGGCGCCGGTCGCCAGGACCGCCGTGCCCACGAGCAGCCACCGCTCCACCCGACTCATGTTCCCGCGGAAACCGAGGGCCCCTGCAGCGCCACTGGCATGGCGCGGCCGGGCACCGCCCCCTCCCGCACGCTGCAGACCGGCAACGTTGCGGGTGCCAGTGCCGTTGCCTCGTCGCAGAGACGGACGACGCGAGCCACGCCCTGCACGCCGTCGAGCAATGCCTCGAGCACGTCGAGGTGGGGGCCGCCTTCGAGTTCGGCGTGCAGCGTGTGCACGTTGAGCTGCCCGGGTCGGAGTCCCTGCAGAATACACTCGGCGAGCGCCTGCGGCCGACGGGCGATGCGGCCATACAGCTCGTCGAGCGTTGGCAGCGTGGTCGGGATCTCGGGAATGCGGAACACCCGGCCCTCTGCGGCCGGGCGGTAGGGATACGCGCCGCGCGTGTCGCTCCGGTAGGCGAAGCCGGCCGCATCGACCGCGGCCAGGCTCTGCGGCGTGCAGCGCCAGCCGGGTGCCGCGAAGCCACCGGGCGCGGTGCCCAGCACGGTGCGGTAGACCGTGGCCGCCTGCGTGACCTCGGCCGACACCTCCGCAGCGGTGAGACGGGGCAGCCGGTCTTGCCATCGCGCGTGATCGTGGCCGTGGACCCCGACCTCGTGGCCGGCATCCACCAGCGCCCGCAGTGTGCGAGGAAAGGCCGCGGCGACCGGGCGCGCCGGCAGGAGCGTGCCCGAGAGGAGGGTCCGCCAGCCGTAGACCCGTACCGGGCGGGTGCGGATGAGCTTGCGGACGAAGTCGGGGCTCAAGAGGCGTGCGAGCCGTCGCCCCATGCGGTCGGGCCCGCACACGACGAAGAACGACGCGCACAGGCCGCGAGCCGCCAGGCAGCTGGCGATCGCCGGCACACCTCGCGCCAAGCCGTCATGGGTGTCGATGTCGATCTTCAGCGCGAGGCGGGTATCCCCCGGAGAGGTCACGCGCGGCTCGGCGCCCCTGGCTCGGCGGCCCGGAACCACGCGATGGTGCG
Organism: Deltaproteobacteria bacterium; assembly: GCA_005879585.1. Classification (GTDB taxonomy): domain Bacteria; phylum Desulfobacterota; class Binatia; order DP-6; family DP-6; genus DP-3. The sequence goes on from VBKG01000104.1 coordinate 9,268, forward strand.
TGCGAGCCCCTCGGCGAGCGACGTGGTCGCACGGAGGCCGAGGAGCTGTTGCATGCGGGTCACGTCGGGCACGCGCCGCGGCACGTCCTCGTAGCTCTCGCCGTACACCGCTTCCTGCGGCACGAAGCGCAGCGTGGACGTCCCACCGCCGAGTTCGATCATGAGCTCCGCGAGCCGACGGACGGGAGTCTCTTCGTCCGTGCCGATGTTGATCACCTGTCCCTCGACGCTCGCCACCACGCCGGCCGCCACCGTGGCCTGCACGGCGTCCGCGACGTAGGTGAAGCAGCGTGTCTGGTGCCCGTCGCCGATCACCGTGAGCGGCTCGCCGCGGAGCAGCTGCCCCATGAAGATCGTGATCACGCGGCCGACATCCAGGCGGTCGAGCCGCGGACCATAGACGTTGAAGTAGCGCAGGATCGTCACGGGGAGACCGAGCCGGCGGTAGGCCAGACAGAAATGCTCGCCGGTGGCCTTCGACGTGGCGTAACACCAACGGTCGATCGTGCTCGGACCCAGGACCCGATCGGCGTCCTCCGTCCACGGGACGGAGGGGTTGCGGCCATAGACCTCGGAGGTCGAAGCGAACACGACCCGGCGTCCATGCTTGAACGCGGCGCGCAGCACGTTCTGCGTGCCGTTGATGTTCACGTTCAGTACTTGGTAGGGATCGGCGACGTAGTGCTCGACCCCCACCACGCCCGCCAGGTGGTAGATGAGGTCGGCCTGCGCCGCGAGGCCGTCGAGAATTTCCGGATTCATGACGGAGTCCACCACCAGTCGGAAACGCGGCTGGTGGAGCAGGTGGCGGACCTTGGCCTGGGCACCCGTATCGAGCGCAACGACCGCGTCGCCTCGGGCGAGGAATGCCTCCGCGAGGTGGGATCCGAGAAAACCCGCGCCGCCGGTTACGAGAACCTTCAGCATCGCTCGTGCCCTCCGAGCTGATCGCCCACGACGAGCCCGACGCGGGCCGCGAGCTCCCGCGCCGGCTTCTCGTCCGTCCCTGCGAGCTGCACCTGGTCGAGGAGCAGCGCCCCGGTGCCCGCTGCCACGAGGATCCCCTGAGACGAGATGGCCACCACCTCACCTGGCGCAGCGACCGGAGCCTCGTCGAACGCCTGTGCGCGCCACACGAACAGCTGCTGTTCGCGCCACCAGGTGAAGGCTCCTGGATAAGGGTGCGTGACGGCCCGCACGAGGTTGTAGAGCTGCCGCGCGGTCTGCGACCACACCATGCGGCCGTCTTCCGGGCGCCGACCACCACAGTAGCTCGCCCGCGTGTGGTCTTGCGGGATGCGGGGGGCCGTGCCGGCGACGAGGCGCGGGAAGGTCTCCCGCAACAAGGCGCGCGCGGCTGCGCCGAGCTTGCGATTGAGCGTCAGCGCCGTGTCCTCGTCGGCGATCGGCACCGCGCGCTGCGCGACGATGTCGCCGGTATCGGGCCTGAGTTCCATGTGGTGGAGAGTTACCCCGGTCTCCGTTTCGCCATGGACGAGTACCCAGTTGACGGGGCACCGTCCCCGGTAGCGCGGCAGGAGAGATCCATGGAGGTTGAGGGCGCCCTGCGACGGCAGGGCCAGGATGTCCCGCGACAATATCTCGCGGAAGTAGAACGAGAGGATCATGTCCGGCGCCAGACGCGCGATCTCGTCGACCACTTCGGGACTATTCACCGACGCGGGCTCGAGGACCGGGACTCCCGCGGAGCGGGCCCGCTCGGCAACCGAACGAAACCAGATCGCCTCGTGCGGATCATCCCGGTGCGTCACGACGGCGGCGATATCCGCGCCGAGCGAAAAGAGCTCATCCAGGCAGACGTACCCGATGTCCTGGTATGCCATCACGACGAGCCGCACGACTCCTCCGCGTCGTCGCGGTAGACGGCGCGAACGACATAAGGGGGCCGGCGACGCACCTCGATGTAGATGCGCCCCACGTATTCGCCCACGAGTCCGACGGCGAAGATCAGAATGCCGAGGAACACGAACAGGATCGCAAACAGCGTGAACAACCCCTCGCTCTCCGGCCCGAGGACGAGGCGCCGGACGAGGAGGTAGCATCCGAACGCGATCCCGAGCAGTGAGACTCCGAGACCCGCGAGTGAGACGAGCTGGATGGGGACGAGGGAGAAGCCGGTCATCAGATCGAAGCCGAGGCGCATGAACCGCAGCGGCGAATAGCGCGAGCGCCCGGCCACCCGGGGCTCGTGCCGGATCGGAATCTCGGTTGGCCGCCGCGCTACCCAGGCCGCCAGCGCCGGAATGAACAGCGCCCGCTCCGCGAGCTGTAGAATCTCGTCGACCACCGGGCGCCGATACGCCCGCAACATGGAACCGCAGTCCGTCATGGGTACGCCCACGGCCCGGGATGCCAGCCGGCTGATGGCTGCGGAGATCGTGCGCCGGAGGAAGGGATCGGTACGGCCTTCGCGCCGCGTCCCTACCACATCGTACCCGGCATCGATCTCTGCCAGGAGCCGCGGGATCTCCTCCGGCGGGTTCTGGAGATCCGCGTCGAGGGTGATCACCACCTCGCCGCGCGCGTGCGCAAAGCCGGCGAGCACCGCCGCGTGTTGACCGGCATTGCGGGCCAGCGCCACGACCGTCACCCCGCTGTCGCGGGCCTGGATGACGCGCAGCTCCTCGAGCGATCGGTCGGTACTGCCGTCGTCGACGTAGATGACCTCGGCCGACCGATCGAGCTCTTGCCGAACCCGCCCGAGTCGGACGTTCAAGCGCCCGAGCGCGGCGGACTCGTTGAACACGGGGATGACGATCGAGACGGGCGGGCGAGTCCGTTCTTCGCCCGCACTGCTCCTCGGGACGCTGGTCGTCTCAGGTGGCATGACGACGGACGATGTCGTTCAGGGCGTTCGTGACGTCCCCGACGTCCTCCCGGGTCATCCCCGGAAAGAGCGGCAGCGATAGAATCCGCTCGGACGCCTGGGTTGCATGCGGAAGGGCCGCGGGGGGGAAGTAGAACTCTTCGCGGTAGAGACGGTGGAGGTGGAGGGCCTTGAAGTGCAGGCCGACCCCGATATTCGCGGCAAGCAGTTCTTCCATGACCGCGTCGCGCCCGATCCCGATCACCTCGAGCTGAAGGCGGACGACGAGGAGGTGCCATGCGTGTCGGGCCGGATAGCGCACCGGTTCGAGCATCTCGACCCCCGGGATGCCGCGGAGCGCCTCCGCGTACCACGACGCGATGCGGGTGCGAGCTTCAATGAACTCCTCCAGGCGTGCGAGCTGCGTGAGGCCGAGCGCCGCTTGCAAGTCCGTCATGTTGTACTTGAAGCCGAGAGCCACCACCTCGTAGTCGGGGCTCCCCCGGCGCCCGTACCGGTTCCAGGCATCGCGGGTGATCCCATGGAACCGCAGCAGCCGCAGGCGCTCCGCGAAGCCGTCGTCGTCGGTGGTCACCATGCCGCCTTCGCCCGTCGTGATCGCCTTGATCGGGTGAAAGCTGAAGACGGCCGCCGTACCGCCCCCGACCGGGCGGCCGCGGTACGTCGTCCCGAGGGCATGCGCGGCATCCTCGATGAGTGCGAGGTGGTGACGCTCGGCGATCGCACGGAGCGGGTCGAGGTCGACCGGCTGCCCGGCGAAGTGTACGGGTACGATCGCGCGCGTCCAGCGGGTCACGGCGCCCGCCACGGCGTCGGGATCGATGTTCAGCGTGCCGGGATCGACGTCCACGAAAACCGGGTGAGCACCGACCGCCAGGATCATGTTGCCCGTCGAGGCCCAGGTCATCGGCGAGGTGATCACCTCGTCGCCGAGCCCGATCCCTGCAGTGAGGAACGCGAGGTGGAGGCCAGCGGTCGCGGATGTCACTGCGACTGCGTGCGCCGCTCCGACAGCTTCGGCGAAGGCGCGTTCGAACTCACCAACCCGTGGTCCGCTCGTGATCCAACCGGAGCGCAGGCAGGCCGTGACCGCGGCGATCTCGGCGTCGCCAATGCTCGGGCGGGAGAGCGGCAAAAATTCGGCGCGCACGGTGTCCCCCCGCCCCCCCCGCAGGGCGAGTGGCTCGTACGCAACGCTCACTGCGAAGTCAAGGGCGCGCAGCGGGGAAGCTGTTATGTTGACGCAGTATCGGGCGCCACGCACGATACAGCTGTGCGCCCCCCGCTTCACGCGGCCGACACTCGCAAGCCGATCTCGTCGACTCCGTATCGACTGGGCGGGCCGTCGCGGCGAAGGGTTCAGTGGGATCGCATGTCAAAGTCACGAAGGTTCGCCTTCGCGCTGGTCGGCATGCTCCAGATGCTTCGCGCCGAGGCGCGCAAGGGATGGGGACGCGCTTCCATCGTGGCGTTGGTTTTCCCTCTCGCGATGCTCTACGTCGTCGGGACACTCGTCGTCTCCACCGTGCGTCAGGCACTCCCGTCATCGCTGGCGTCGCCGAGCCGGGAGGCGGGTTGCGACGTTGACCCTCGCCTCCGTCAGCGCTATCGCGGCAGCGTGTCGCGCCTGCGCGCCGTTGCGGTGCGTCCGCTCGTCGTTGCCGACGTGAGCGTCAAGCGGCTCCTCGCTCTGCGAACTACGGCGGCACCGCTGCTGCGCGTATGTGTGGATATCGAGCGGGGATTGCCGTTCAGGTCCCGCGCATTCGACGCGCTGGTCAATTTTCGCTACCTGCACCACATTGGGGATTCGAAACGCCGGAGCATGATACTCGCGGAACTGATGCGCGTGTCCCGGCGGTACGTCGTCGTGTCGTACTACCAGGGATCGAACCTCCATGCGCTTTTCCGCACCCTGCACACCGCGACTCGAGGAGACCGACGACCGCGGCCGGCGATGATGGATTGGCGTGAGCTGGAAGCGTCATGTCACCTCGTCGGATGGCGGGTCGTCCTCGACCGGCGCGTGCTGCCCTGGGTTCACGCCCAGCGCGTCGCGCTTCTCGAGCGCGTCGGCTGAGAGCGGCGAGTGCCCTCCGCCGGTGCAGTTACGAGGGAAACGCGTGTCAAAGACCGACGCGGGTGACGCGGATCTCGTCCGATCCCGTCGGCAAGACGACGAGCGTCCCATCCTTGCCGAGGACGAGCCCGCGCGGCGGGACGGCGGTCACGTCGCGCCGGAAGATTCGCGCCAGGAGCGCGTTGTCCGGCGGCGGGGTGAAGTGTGTGAGCAGGAGGAGTCGGACGCCCGCCTCGACGGCCTCGCGGGCGGCGTCGGCGGGCGTCGTGTGGTACGCCGGAATGTCGGCGAGGATCTTCGCGACACGCGCTTCGCCGCTGGCGCGCGCCGCCGCCTCCATGATGTGGACGAGGTGCTTGTCCTGCGCCTCGTGTACGAGCACGTCCGCGCCGCGCGCCTGCGTCACGAGATTGGGACACGGGCGGGTGTCCCCGCTCACGACGACGGAGCGACCGCCGTAGTCGAAGCGGTAGCCGAGCGCCGGTTTCACGGGGTCGTGCGCCACCGTGAACGCCGTCACCACGACGCCGTCCTCGTCGAGCACGCGGATCGCGTCCGCGCCGTCGAGCACGACGGGGAGGGGAATCATCACCGCGCGATCGGGCGGCAACAGCTCCGCGCCGTGGTGCGCGACGCGGAAGCGGGTGTCGGCCGCGTACGCCTGCGCGAAGCCGTGGACCAGGTCGGTCACCCCGTCGGGCCCGTAGACCCGGAGCGGCCCCGGGCGGCCGGCCACCCAGGTCTGCAGGTTGAACTCGCCGAGCTCGCCGACGTGGTCGGAGTGGAGGTGCGTGTAGAAGACGGCGCCGATCGCCTCGCCGCGGACGCGCCGGAGTGCGAGCGTCCGCCAGCTCCCCGGCCCGGTGTCGACGATCCACATGTGACCGCCCGCGAAGATCGCCGTGCACGCTTCGGCGCGCCGGGGCGACGGGATCGGTGACGACGTCCCGCAGAGGAGCACACGAAGAGCGTCGGGCGCGAGCAGGCTCGACGTGTTCCTCCCGATGATCCGACGCGCAACCCGCGCGACGATCGCGTCCTGTACCCGTGGCGAGCGGAACGCGAGCGTGCCCGCCGCCACCACGGCCACGGTGACGGCCAGGAGGACCCAGAGGAGGCGCCTCACCGTGAGCGGCGCCGGCTCCGACGGCTCACGAGGCTGTTCCCGCGGCGCAGCAGAGGAGGGCCGTCCGCTCGAGTCCCGCCTCGCGATGGTGGGTGGCGGCGAGGTAGTCGGGCCGCGCGATCATCTCGAGAAACGCCTTCCGCGAAGGATAGCGGACGCAGGCGACGTCATCCCAGTCCTGGTCGGCACCGCCGATGAAGACGAGCTTCTGCTGGCCCATCCACAGGATGCCCGCGCCAATCTCGGCGAGCACCTGGACGGCGACGGCGCCGTAGCGCTGGTAGGCCTCGCGCCCGGTCAGGTTCTCCTTCGCCTCGGGCCTGTCCGGCTCGTAGGCCGCCTTCGACCGGTACTTGAGAAGGTTCACCATCACGATCGGCCCGTCCGGGCCGCGCTCGATCATCTCGTGCAGCTGCTCTGGTGTTGGCGTGACGGAAGCCACGTGTTCCTCTCACCACGTTAGCGCGCCGAGCGCCAGCGTCCGCGAGGACCATCGCACGCGCCCATCGCACGCGCCCTTGACCCCGGGTAGGGCGCGAGCGTAGCGGAGGACCTCGCAGGCACGCGCGTATGAGCCATCGCGACGAGACGTACGATCCATCGTCCGACGCGTTCGACGTCTTCAACCGGGCGATGGGCGCCGGCGTCGTCCGCGACCCGTACCCGACGTTCGCGCGTCTGCGCGCGCAGGCTCCGGTTCACCGGGCCCGCGTGAGCGAGCTCTTCGGGCTGTCTGGGATCGTCCCCTTGACGGATGCTCGGCAACCGCGACAATCGAACCCCTTGTGGCGCGGTTCCTCGAGACGGGCGATTTGACGGCCCAGCAGCGGCTCGAACTCGTTCTCGAAGCGGCGCAGCTCGGCGTGTGGGAGGCCGATCTGCGGACGGGCGAGCTGCGGATCTCGGAGCGTCTCGCCGCCATGTACGGGCTGCCGGCCAGCGCCACCAACCCGCCACGGGACGTCTGGCGGGACCGCATTCATCCCGAGGATCGCGACCGCGTCGAGGAGGCGTTCCGGGCGACGCTCGGGGGCGGCCGCGACTACGCAGCCGAGTACCGTGCCTTCGATCACGAGGGCCGCACGCGGTGGCTCGCCTCGCGGGCCACCATCGTCCGTGACGCCGCCGGTCGGCCGCTCCGCGCGATCGGCGTGGTGTCGGACATCACCGAACGCAGGCGCGCGGAGGAGTCTCACGCCCACGCGGCCGCGATCGTCGACTCGTCCGACGATGCCATCATCGGCAAGACGCTCACCGGCATCATCACGAGCTGGAACAAGGGCGCCGAGCGCATCTTCGGCTACAGCGCCGAGGAGATGGTCGGCCAGCCGATCGTGCACATCGTGCCGCCCGACCGTCCGGACGACGTCCCGACGATCCTCGCCACCATCGGGCGCGGCGAGCGCGTCGACCACTACGAAACGGATCGCATTCGCAAAGACGGGGAGCGCATCCACGTCTCACTCACCTGACCGTCGCATGCCCGGCGACGCGACCTTCGTCGACGAGCTGCGGGCGCTGATCGACGCCGAACGGGCCTTCGGCCGCCACCCGCTGTGGCTGCGCATCGCCGAGGGACGGCTCTCGCGCGCGGCGCTTCGCCCCTTCGCGGTGCAGTTCTTCCTTCAGGTCCGCGAGTTCCCGCGCGCGGTGAGCGCGCTGCACGCGGTCTGCCCGGATGCGGGCGAGCGGATCGAGCTCGCGGAGAGCCTCTACGAGGAGGAGACGGGCCGGATCTCCGGATGCGACGTCTCCCATCCCGAGCTGTTCCTCCGCTTCGGCGCCGCCGTCGGCGTCCCGCGCGAGGCGATGGTCGACGGCGTCCCGCTGCCCGCCACCGCCGCCCTGATCGACTGGTTCGAGCGGTCGACGAAGGTGCACTCCTTCATCGAAGGTGCCGCGGCGACGAACCTCGCCGCGGAGGGACAGGTCCCGGGCGCGTTCGGTCCGTTCGCGCGCGCGCTCGAGCGACACTACGGATGTACGCGCGAGGACGTCGCGTTCTGGGACATCCACGAGCAGGCCGACCGCGAGCACAGCGCGATCGGCGACCACATTGTCGTGCGCCTCGCGACCACGCCGGAGTTGCGGACGAAGGTGCGGGAGGCGGTCGCGTGCTCACTCGCGCACTGGTGGCGGTTCTTCGACGGGATCGCCGGCGCCGTCGGCGCCGGCTGACGTGAAAGGAGACGCGATGCGCAGCATGCTCGGCCTCGTCGCCGTGGCCGCGATGATCCTCGGTCCGCTCCTCGCCTGGCTCCGCCTCGTGCCCGCCATGGGCGGCTTCGTGCCGTTCGCGCTCGGCGGCGTCATCGCGCTGGTCGTCGCCGTGGCGAGCGTCGTCCAGGGGTTGCGCGGGCGCGGGCTCACCGCCGGCGGCACGCTGGCGCTCGTCGCATCGGTCGCGTTCGTCGGCGCGGCGGTGCATGGCGGCGGCGTGCCGCTTATCAACGACTACACGACGGATCTCCGCGATCCGCCCGCCTTCCGTCACGCCGGGACCCTGCCGGCGAACGCCGGCCGCGACCTCGCCTATCCGCCTGCCTTCGCGCCCATCCAGCAGGCATGCTGCGCCGATCTTCAGCCGATCCGGCTCCCCGTGCCGCCGGCCGAGGCGTACGCGCGTGCCGAGCGCGTCGCACGGAGCCAGCCCGACTGGGCGATCACCGCCACCGACCCGCAGGGCTCCACCTTCGAGGCGGTCGCGACGTCGCGGCTGTTCGGCTTCCACGACGACATCGTGGTTCGCGTTCGGCCCGACGGCGATGCGGCCAGCATCGTCGACATGCGCTCGAAATCGCGGAACGGGAAGGGCGATCGGGGCGTGAACGCGGACCGCATCCGCGCTTTCGTCGTCGCGCTCCGCCGCGGCTGACGGCTACTCGAAGACGACCACCGTCCGCGCGGCGGTCCCGCGCCGCATCGCCTCGAACGCTTCGTTCACCCGCTCGAGCGGGATGCGGGCCGAGATCATCTCGTCGAGGCGGAGCTGACCGCTGCGATACAGCTCGACGTAGCGTGGCATGTCCGTCCGGAAGCGGTTCGAGCCCATCATGCAACCGAGGATCGCTTTCTCGCGGAGCACGAGGTCGGCGCCCGGCAGCTCGACGCTCGTCCCCGCAGGAACGACGCCGATCATCACGGTCGTCCCGCCCTTCCGCGTCATGCGGACCGCCTGGCGGACGGTCGCCGGGAGGCCGATCGCTTCGAATGCATAGTCGACGCCGCCGGCGGTCGTCTCGACGACGCGCGGCACCGGGTTGCCTTCCGCGGCATTCACCACGTCGGTGGCGCCGAGGCGCGCCGCGAGCTCGAGCTTCCAGGGGACGGTGTCGACGGCGACGATCCGTCCCGCGCCGGCGATGCGGCAACCCTGCACGACCGCGAGCCCGATGCCGCCGCACCCGATGATGGCGGTGGTCTGTCCGGCCTGCACACGCGCGCGGTTGAAGACCGCGCCGAGGCCCGTCGTGACGCCGCAGCCGATCAAGGCGACGCGGTCGAGCGGGACGTCGGTCCGGATCCGCACGAGGGCGTTCTCGTGCACCAGCATGCGCTCGGCGAACGCGCTCAGGTGCACGAACTGCGTGATCGTCTCGCCGTCCTTCGCGAGGCGCGGCGAGTCGCCGGCGGGCCGCATGAGCGCCTCGCCGTCGCAGAGATACGGACGTCCGGCCACGCAGTACTCGCACGTCCCGCAGAACGCCGAGAGGCACCCGATCACGTGGTCACCGGGCGCCACGTGGCGGACCTCGCTCCCGACCGCCTCGACGACGCCGGCGGGCTCGTGCCCGAGCACGGTGGGCAGCGGGTTCGGCAGCGAGCCTTCGAGGACGTGGAGGTCGCTGTGGCAGACACCCGTGGCGACCGTCCGCACGACGACCTCACGCGCCCGCGGCGTATCGAGGCGGATGTCCTCGATCGCGAGCGGCGCCCCGACCGCGCGCATGATGGCCGCCTTCATCGGACGGTCCACCGGAGCGGCAGCGATTCGAGGCCACGCAGGAAGATCATCGGCTTCCAGCGCACCTCCACCGACGCCAGCTCGAGGTCCGGGAGTCGCCGGAAGACGGTGTCGAGCACGATGCGCGCCTCGAGGCGGGCCAGCCATGCGCCGAGGCAGAAGTGCATGCCCGCGGCGAAGGCGACGTGGCGCTCCGGAGCGCGGCAGACGTCGAGCGTGTCCGGATCCGGGAACTGGCGCGGGTCGCGGTTCGCCGACGCCATGAACGGCATGACCATGTCGCCCCGGCGGATCGTCCGGCCGTGCCACGATCGGTCCTCGGTCGCGATCTTGACGGTGGCGGGCACGGGACCGTCGTAGCGCAGGAGCTCCTCGACGGCGTGGTGGAGGAGCGACGGATCCGCGCGCAGGAGTGCCGCCTGCGCGGGATGGCGGAGCAGATGGAAGAGCCCGTTGCCGAGGAGGTTCGTCGTGGTCTCGTGTCCCGCGAACAGCAGGAGCACGCAGTTCGCGACCACCTCGTCGTGGGTCAGGCGGTCGCCCTGATGCTCGGCGCGCAGCATGAGGGTCATGAGGTCGTCGCTCGGCTGGCGCTCGCGCTCCCGCAGCAGCGCGTCGAAATAGCGGACCAGCGCCGCCACGCCGGCGCTCGCCTCCGTGAAGTTGTCACGCGCGTCGACCGCGCCGCCGAGGTACGACGCGAGGCGATCCGACCACGCCTTGATTGCCTCGAGATCGTCCTCCGGCGCGCCCATGAGGCCGGCGATCACGGTCGCGGGGAGCGGAAATGCCACCTCCCGGATGAAGTCCATCGTGCCGTGCGCAACGACGCGGTCGAGCAGCGTGTCTGCGGTCCGCTGGATACGCTCACGGCTCGATTCGAGGGTCTTCGGCGTGAAGGAGCTCTGCAGGAGCCCGCGCAAGCGGTCGTGGTCCGGAGGATCCCGGAACACGAGCCAGTGTCCGAGGACCTCGGCCACCGCCTGCACCGCGGGCCGCTGGCTCGCATAGCGCTCGTCGATCCGCCGGAAGCGGTCGG
>VBKG01000478.1 GCA_005879585.1 Deltaproteobacteria bacterium
CGCTGAATGGTATCAACGATTCGATCTATGCGGAGGGCGTCACCGAAGGTATCGGCGTTGGTGACGCTGATCTGGCAGGTGACCTGCTCGCCCGGCCGCGGCGACTTCAGGCCGCGTGGGTCCCTGCAGTCCTTCGTGATCTGACCGCCATGCCGCTGCTGCGCACGGGCCACCGACGGCGAACCGGCGGCCAAGGCCACGAGCAGCAGTCCGGCGATGCTTCCGAGGACCCTGAAAGCCCGAGCGTTGGGTCTCATCGTGTGGCCCTTGTTGTCTCGGTTGGAGGCCGCGGGGCCTGAGGTGAGGGACACATAGCACGGAAGGCCCCCTATTAGGCTACTGAAATTCCCTAATTCAGGAGGGCGAACTACATGACCCATGCTAATTCATCGGCGTTCGCAGCCGCTAAGGCACGTGCGATGGCGGCTCGGAGAGGCGGACGCGGTACGTTGCCCGTGAGACCGCGCGGCTGCGGATGCGCCGGCCATTCTTGCCCGGCGGGGTCAAGGAAGTGCCGCGCGCTCTCTCGCGCTTCAACGGGTCTACCTGCTCACGCATCCCTTGGCGTGAGCCTTGCACTCGGTGGCCGCCTCGCGGAGGTTCTGCATGGGCGCAAGGCGTATATCCGGGTTGTCAATTTTTTTACTTGCTCTCGTCACCGGCCATCCGACGGCAGCCGCGCTCAATGCTCCCTTCGCGCTCGTCGCCACCGCCGTATCGAGCAGCCAGATCAACCTCAGCTGGCGCGACGCGGACCCGGGATCGCTCTCGTACTCGATCGAGCGAAGCCGCAGCCTGACCAGCGGCTTCGCGGCGGTCGGGGGGACGGGCCGGCAAGACACCGACTACCAGGACACTGGCCTGGCCAGCGGGACGGCCTACTACTACCGCGTCCGGGCACTCAAGCCGGGTGGGTCGACCTCCGGATACTCGAACATCGCGATCGCGATGACCCTCGGGGGCGACGAGACGGCCCCCTCGGTGCCGACGGGACTCACCACGGCCGCGGTCGTCTGCGGCCAGATCAATCTGGCGTGGAACGCGTCGACGGACACCGGAGGCTCGGGTCTCCTGGCCTACAAGCTGTATCGGGGCGGCTTCTTCCTGAAGCAGGTCCTGGCGCCCACGACTTCCACCTCCGACGTCGGCGTCACTGCGGGGACGACGTACTCCTACGCCCTCTCGGCCATCGACCAGGCCGGCAACGAGTCCGCCAGGAGCACCCCGGTGAGCGCCACGGCGGGCGCGTGTCTCGCGACGACCACCACGAGCACCACGTCCACGACGACGTCCACCAGACCTCCGACCACGACGACTTCGACGACCACGACGACTTCCACGACCACGACGACTTCCACGACCACGACGACTTCCACGAGCACGACATCGACGAGCACGACTTCGACGACGACCTCCACGAGACCTCCGACGACGACTTCGACGACGACCTCGTCGACTACCTCCACCACGACGACGTCCTCGTCGACCTCCACCACGACAACGTCCTCGTCCACGACGTCGACCACCGCGCCTCCGAAGCCGCCCATCGCGAACGCCGGCCCCGATCAGTTCACGCAGACGATGACCATGATCGGCTTCAACGGTGGCGGCTCGTTCGATCCGGACGGCACGCTCATCGCCTACGCCTGGACCTTCGGCGACGGCGGCTCGGCGTCCGGCATGGTCACCTCCCACACGTACACGACCCCGGGCACGTACAGCGTCATACTCACGGTGACCGACAACAGCGGACTGCGCTCGAGCGACACGGCCGTCGTCTCGGTTGCCAATCGCCCGCCGGTGGCGAACGCGGGTCCGGACCAGACGGCGTCGGTGGGCAGCGCCGTGACCTTCAGTGCGTCCGGCTCCGATCCCGACGGCACCGTGGGCTCCTTTAGCTGGGACTTCGGCGACGGCACCTCGGCCACCGGCGCGACGGTGAGCCACAGCTACGCTGCGCCCGGCAGCTACACCGCGACCCTCACGGTCATGGATGATCGGGGCGCGCGCGCCACCGACTCGGCCCTCGTCACCGTCACGGGGTCGGCCGCGCCACGGTGGGTGCACGGCCTGGGTGGCAGCGCGACCGACGTGGGCTACGGGGTGGCGGTGGACGCCAGTGGCAATGCGGTGATGACCGGGCGGGTCGAGAGCACCGTGGACTTCGGCGGCGGGGTCGTGTGCCCGCCGGCTGCGGTATTCGTGTCGAAGTACTCGCAGTCGGGCGCGGCGATGTGGTCGAAGTGCCTCGGCGGCGACCTGGGCGGGGGCACGGGCCGGGCGGTCGCCGTCGACGGCAACGGTAACGTGCTCGTGACCGGAAAGTTCAGCGGCACGGTCGACTTCGGCACGGGACCCATCACCAGCGCCGGGGCCACCGATATCTTCCTCGCGAAGTACTCGGCCGCCGGCGACCCCGTCTGGTCGAGGGCGTTCGGCGGCGGGATGAACGACGCCGGGAATGGCGTCGCCGTCGACCGCGGCGGCAACGTCGTGCTGATCGGGACCGCGGGGGGCGGGTCGGACTTCGGCGGCGGGCCCATCATGGCCAACGGCTACAGCATCGTCGTGGCGAAGTTCTCGCCCACCGGTGCGCACCTGTGGTCGAAGGGCATCGGCGGCGACCTGGGCGGGGGCACGGGCCGGGCGGTCGCCGTCGACGGCAACGGTAACGTGCTCGTGACCGGAAAGTTCAGCGGCACGGTCGACTTCGGCACGGGACCCATCACCAGCGCCGGGGCCACCGATATCTTCCTCGCGAAGTACTCGGCCGCCGGCGACCCCGTCTGGTCGAGGGCGTTCGGCGGCGGGATGAACGACGCCGGGAATGGCGTCGCCGTCGACCGCGGCGGCAACGTCGTGCTGATCGGGACCGCGGGGGGCGGGTCGGACTTCGGCGGCGGGCCCATCATGGCCAACGGCTACAGCATCGTCGTGGCGAAGTTCTCGCCCACCGGTGCGCACCTGTGGTCGAAGGGCATCGGGGATTCGTTCTCCAACTCCGGCAACGCCGTGGCGGTGGATCCGAGCGGCAACATCGCCGTGACCGGCGCGTTCTCGGGCCCGGCCGACTTCGGCGGCGGAGTCCTGACCAGTGCCGGCGTCGACATCTTCCTCGCCAAGCTCTCGCCCACCGGCGGCCACCTCTGGTCCCGGCGTTTCGGCAGCGCGCTCGCCGTACATGCCGGCAACGGCGTCGCGTGCGACGGGAGCGGCAACGTGCTGGTGACCGGGTCGTTCGAGAACTCGATCGACCTCGGCGCGGGCTGGACGACGAGCTTCGCGCACAAGGACATGTTCGTGGCGAAGTACTCCCCGGCGGGCGACTACCTGTGGTCGCGGCTCGCCGGCGGCCTCTTCGATGACGCCGGCAGGGGCATCGCGGTGGACACGAGCGGCAAGGTGGTGGTGACCGGGACCTTCCAGGCGGCGGTCAACTTCGGCGCCGGTTCGCTCACGAGCGCCGGCCGGACCGACATCTTCGTCGCGCGGTACGCCGGGGACGGCACCCCGCTCGGGGCACAGCGCTTCGGCGGCGCGGACTTCGACGCGGGCAACGCCGTGGCGGTCGATGCGGGCGGTCGGCCCGTGGT
>VBKG01000479.1 GCA_005879585.1 Deltaproteobacteria bacterium
AGCGGCGAATATCGCTTCAAGCTCACGCAGTTCGACTTCCTCGACTGGTGGCACGTCCGTCTCGACGGCGTGGCCTTCGCCGAAGCAGGCCGCGTCTTCATCGGCAACGACGAGCTCAGGCGCGAATTCCGGCTGAACGACACCATCATCCGCCGCATCGCGAGCACCTTCCGCTCCAGCTACGGCGGCGGGCTTCGCGTTGCCCTGTCGGCGGCGCTCGTGGCGCGCATCGACGTCGGCTTCAGCGACGAGGAGCGGGGGCTCGTATATCTCGAGTTCGGGCAGACGTTCTGAGCACCAGGAGCGAGCCCGGCTGCAGGCATGGGTGGCTCGAGCGCTGTCGCGAAGCTCGGCGGCCAACTTGTATGGACATTGTACGTACAGAGGTGTATAGTGAATGTAGGGACAAGGAGAACCGCCAATGCGCACTACAGGCGAAGAGGAGCGGCAGGGCCGCGACGTGACGATTAACCTGCGGGCGAACCGCAGGCAGCGGGCGCTGATCGACCGGGCGGCAGAGGCGCTAGGCAAGAACCGATCGGATTTCATGCTGGAGGCGGCGTGCCGCGAGGCCGGGGCCGTGCTGGCCGACCGCCGGTTCTTCCTTCTCGACGAGAAGGCCTATAAGCGCTTCACGGCGGCCCTTGATAAACCGCCGGCCGAGAACCCGCGCCTGCGCCGCCTGCTGGCCTCTAGAGCACCGTGGGAGCGGTGAAGGGCAAGGGCGAGGCGATAAGCGCGCCGGAGCATCTGACTCCGGCGCATGATTTGTCAGCATTCGATTCCAGCGTTCCGGAGCTCGATGAGTGGTTGCGCCGCAGGGCGCGGGCCAACGAGGAGACGGGCGCCTCGCGCACTTCGGTGGACCGGGCATACCAGGGTCGGGGGATCGGTCGGGGCCTGCTTCGTGATGCGGTCGTGCGGACGCTGCAGGCGGCAGAAATCGGCGGCATCCGTGCCATCCTGGTTCACGCGATCTCGGAGGACGCGAAGCACTTTTACGAGAGCTCTGGCTTCGCGGTTTCGCCGGTTGATCCCATGACGCTGACGATCACCGTGGCGGACGCCGAGAAGGCTCTGGGCCGCCGCTGACGCGCGGCGCGATGGCCGGCCGCGCATGCGGGTTTTCGGGCATTAGGGAGCCGTCGCGCCGCCGTCGAACCCTTCGACCGCGAATGTCGGGAGCGCGTCGGCGATCCCCTTCACCGCGACGGGCGGCATCGGGCGCAGGCGAAACCGTCCGTCGAGCGCCGCGCGGGTGGCTTCCGTGACGAGGATGTCGACACCGTGGGTCCGCGTCAGGCGCTCGACGCGGGAGGCAACGTTCACCGTGCGGCCGATCACGTCGTACTCCATGAGTCCCTCGCTGCCGATCAGCCCCGCGACGACCGGTCCGCGGTGGACGCCGACACCCATCGCGAGCGCGGGCCGCCCGGCGGCGGCGAGCGTCTCGTTGTAGTCCGCGAGCGTCCGGCGCATTGCGAGCGCCGCGTGGATGGCGTCGTTCGTCTGCCAGGGGTTCGCGTCGAGCGCGCCGAAGAGCGCAAGGATGCCGTCGCCGAGGAACTTCGACACGTACCCGCGGTGCTCGACGATGGCCCGGCTCATGCGTTCGAAATAGCCGTTGAGGATCGTGACGAGGTCCGCGGGCGCGAGCCCCTCGCCGAGCTCGGTGAACCCCTGGAGGTCCGCGAACAGCACGGTGATCTCCTTCTTCTCGGAGCGCGCCGAGACCCCCTCGGCGATCACGTGCTCGACGACCTCCGCCGGCGCGAAGCGCTCGAAGGCCTGCTGCAGCGCCTCCAGCTCCCGGCGTGCCGTCGCGAGCCGGCGCTCGAGGGCGCCGACCGTCCGCCGCGTGCGCCACGCATGCACACCGAGCGCCGCGAGCAGCGCGACCACCGCGGCCCACGCCATCAGGCCGCGTCGAGGAGCACGCTCAGGCGGCAGACGGCGTTGGCGAGCGCGAGGAGGCCGACGGTCTCCACGATCTCGGCGGGCTCGAGCCCGCGCGCGACCTCGCGCATGCGACGCTGGACCGCCGCGATGCGGTGATAGCGGACCGTCTCGCGCGCGAAGGGGACGAGGCGCGTCTCTCGCGCATCGAGGCGGGAAGACGCGAGCGTCGCGAGGATCCCTTCGACGTCGGCCGTGCCGAGGCTCTCCAGCGCGAGCGCCGCGCGCATCTCGGATTCCGTGCGCGTGCAGCCGAGCGCGCGCGCCACGACGGCGAAGAGAAGCATCTTCGTCCGCCGGGGCAGCACCGGCGACGCCAGCGCGCCGTCGATAGCGCGCCGGAGCACCCCCGCCGCCGGCGAGCCCTCGAGCGCGGCCACGACGGACGCGAACGGTCCCTCGTTCGGCTCGGGAAGCGGCTCGGGGCGACGCGGCTTCGACCGCATGCGGCGGGCGATGACGGGCCGCAAAAGCCGCACGAGCGGCCGATCGACCATCTGCTCGAGGGGGTCGGGCGGCAGCGCGAGCAGCGTCGCGGCGCGATTGGCGAACACGATCGCGGCGGCGACGAAGGCGAGCTCGGCGACCGCCGGTGCCGTGAACCCCACCTGCGCGAGCCGCTCGCGCTCGGCGCGCGCGGGGCGCGGGTCGGCACGCGACATGCGGCGCGCGAAGTCGAGCGCCGCCCGCTCGGCGTCGGAGAGCTCCGCGACGTGGAAGTCCCGCTCGAGCCGCGCGATGTAGGCCTCGCGGTACCCGAGCATCCGGAGGACGGCGCGCTGGGCGCCGAAGCAGTACCGGCACGAGTTGTCCTGGCTCACGACCAGCGCGGCGAGATCCCCGATCCCCGGCGGAAGGTGCGCGACGGGCTGCGTCACCATCGTGGCCCACGCCCGCACGACCCACGGCGCCGGAGCGACGCGCGCCACCCACGACGGCACCGCGCCGAACTGCCGCCGCACCTCGGCCTCGAGCTCGGCGGGCACGGACCCTGCCGGCAGCAGGGTCTCCTCCCATTCCATCTCGGCGGTGACGGCCGGGGCTGTCATGCGGTCTCCTTCCTGGTGACCTGCGGCGAGGCGGGCGAGTCTATCGCGTTCGACTTTCGACGCGAAGAGGTCGGTCTCCGAGGAGATCATTGGGTGAAATGCCCCAACGTCGTACGACAATCGTGCAGCGTCATCGCCGACACTAAGGCACTGCGCAAGTTTTTATGCGGTGCGGTGTAGTGAAAGAACGCCAGTGGTATTGACCACGGATCTGATACCGCGCTAGTCCGCGATTGCTTCCGTCGTGCGTACGTCGATCGCCGCGTTTTCCGTTTTCGTCCTCGCGCTCATCACCCCTACGCGTTCCGACGCGATCTTCCACATCGCGCACATCAGCGAGGTCATGTCCGGCATCACGGCCGACCCGAACGTCGGGTTCGTCGAGATCCGCATGGACTTCGCGTTCCAGAACGCGGTCGGCAACACGCGGCTCACGGCGTTCTCGTGCGACG
>VBKG01000105.1 GCA_005879585.1 Deltaproteobacteria bacterium
CGTCTTTCGGGCGCTTCGAGCTTCGCCGTCAGGGGCAGCCGCCGGACCCGGCCGGGAGCTGGGCGCAGTCGGCGAGCGAGGTGACCTTGATCGTTCCGGGGAGCGCGCCACCGCCCGCCGACTGGTTGGCGAGGGCGAGGGCGTCGGAGCTGTAGTTCACGACCGCGCTGCCGCCGACGCTGAGCTTCAGGTCTTCCGTCCAGATCGACCCGTAGATGGTGGCGTTGCCGGTGATGGAGGTGGAGAACGTCGTCTCGCCACGGACGATCAGGAGACCGACGAAGTCGAAGTCTCCAAGGATCTGGAGGTCGCCCTCCACGATCATGATCCCGCACCCGGTGGCGTTGCCGTTCATTTTGACGTTGTTGCCGGTCAGGTGCGTGATCTGGGGGCTGGCCGGCGTGCCATAAGTCTGGTTGCCGTTGATGTTGCTGCTGTTGTCGTCGGCCGGGACCGGCGGGTTGCCGCGACGCGCCAGGATGTCCGTGATGATCTGGTCCAGCTGCGTCAGGGTCGGTGCGGACGGCGACGTCCAGACGCTCGGCACGACCGGGGGGCCCGTCGAGAAACCGAGGCCGGTCACGTTGTCCTTCTGGTCGGAGGTCAGGCTGTTGATCGCCTCCGTCGTGTTCGTCGCATTGCGCGTCGAGATGCCGGGGACCGGCGGGGCGGTGCCCATGCCGCCCGTAAAGTGGTGGTCGTTCCCGTCGACCCCGAACGCGTTGCCGTTGAAGATGGAGTCGGTGGGGGCGTCGTTGACCAGGTAGATCGCGCCAGGCGCCGTGGACGGGATGTTCGTGCGGGTGACCGTCGCGACGACGATGTTCTTCACCCCCTCGGTCCCGTTGGCGGTCGCGACGAAGCGGCCGTCGTTCGCGGGGTCCGCCCCGCTGTAGACGGCCACGTTGTACGTGAAGCCGCTGAACGGCCCGAAGTTGCGCGACGTGCTGCCCCAGAGCGCGCTCCAGTTGTTCACGATCTCGTTCTGGAAGTTGACGGTGCCCGGGCCGTTCACCGTCTGCATCGCGTCGAGGATGGCGGACTCCGCGACGAAGTGGACCTGCGCGGCGCCGCGATAGTTGCGCGTGGCGCGGACGTCGGAGGCGCCGACGAGCAGGGCGCCCGTCGCCGCCACGAGCAGCGCGGCCATCGTGAAGAGCGCCATCACGAGGACCATGCCTCGATCCTTGCGTTTCGGCCTGCGTGGCATCGGGGTCCTCCGCGACCTAGAAGTTCATGAGCGAGCGGTTCCGGATCGCCACTTCGCACTCGGCGATGGAGCTGACCGGGGTGCTCACCCGCGGATTCGGGTTCTTCAGGTTGGCCTTGACCGTGACGCGAACCTTCGTGACGCAGTCGCGCTGGGCCGGGGTCAGCTGCGGCGGCGAGCCAGACGGAACGATCTCGTTCGGCGGGTTCGAGGCGTCGAAGTAGCGGAAGTTGAGCCCGCCCGCCGGAACGTTGTCGACGATCGGTATGGGCAGCGCCGCGCCGTCGGTGCGGCGGATCTGGCTGCCGAGGACGTCGTAGACGATGTCCTCGCCTGGGCCGCTGAGGGCGGCGTCGCCATTCAGGTCCTGCTTGAAGTGGATCTTGCTCGGCGTCGCCTCGACGAGCCCCTGCTCGACGCCCGGGCAGTTGGGCGGGCCTGACGTCGTGAGCGCCCCGGGCGCCGTCGGATCGTACGTCGCCATGCGGATCTCGCGGGTCATCAGGTCGATCACCGTGCGGGTGATGGTCTGGCTCTGCGAGTACGTGCTCTGGGTGGCGTGCGACTTCTGCTGCGCCTGGAAGAACGAGTAGAGCGTGCCGAGGGCGGCCAGCGACAGCGCCGTGCCGATGAGCACCTCGGCGGTCGAGAAACCGCGACTCCGGTGACGAGCGAAGGGCGTCATAGGCAGGGCACCGCGTTGCAGCGCACGTAGCTCGCGACCCGCGTCTGGTGGGATCGCGAGTCCGTCCATGCGACGGTCACGGTGACGGTCTTGAGGCCCGGGCGCGGGATGTCCTTCTGTGACACCGTCCAGCTACGGTCGAACGTGCCGCCCGTCGTGCCGTCGGCCTTCAGCCTGTTCCCCGGGTCGTAGTAGATGCCCGCGTTCAGCTCGGGCGCGAGGAGCGGCATGCTGCGCAGCTGCTCGAGCTTCTGCTGCGCGAGCGCCGTCGCCGCACTCGTCGAGTCCGCGCCCTTGCTGTTGCGGGTGAGCGAGATCGACGCGGCGGAAAGGCCGAGGAGGCTCGCCGAGATGAACGTGAGCCCCGCGAGCGCGTCGAGGAGCGAGAACCCGCGCGCGCGCCTGCGGCGCGGGTGATCAGCTGACCGTCGTCTTGCCGAGCACATTGATGGTCACCGTCCGGGTTCCGGCGTACGGAACCGTCACCGAGAGCGTCACCGTGGCCGTGAGCATGCCGCGCGTGTCGAAGACCGGGTTGCCCGGGTTCACCGTTCCGAGCGTGGCCGCGGCGGGCAGCTTCTGCACCGCCGTGTCGGCGACGAACGTGTTGGGCGACGTCTCGACCTCGAGCACGTAGCTGCGCGGTGCCGTGAACGTGATGCGGTAGCGCGCATTGCGGGCGATCGCACGCTGACGGGCCACCTGAAGGTCCGCAACCAGCTGGTTGGCCGCGCCGGAGAGCGCCCACGGGGCAGACATGGCGCGCAGGTTCGGCACCGCCATACCGAGCACGACGGCGAACACTGCGGTGGAGATGAGGACCTCCAGGAGGCTCGCTCCGCGCTGTCCTGCTGGAATTCGCCGCACGGGAACCTTAGCAACGCCGGTGCCTGGAGCCGGCGCGACGGCCGGCGCGAGGCGGCGGTACGGGACCCGTCACGGCGGTGTCGTTCCGTCAGAGTCACTCGCCGCACGTGAGCAGGGAGAATCCGCAGCGCCCACCTTCCAGCGCATCCCACGGGTGAGGTAAGGAGTGTGCTCACCCGAAGGAGGCTGCCATGCCGCTCACTGTGAAGCGCATCACGCTCTGGCGCGCCGACGTGCAGAACGAGCCGGGCGTCCTGTCACGCATCCTCGAGCCGCTCGCCGCCGCGGGCGCCGACCTGCAGGTCGTCATGGGGTATCGGTTCCCGACGACGCCCGAGCGATCGGCGGTCGAGCTCTACCCGGTCAGCGGTCGGCGGACGACGGCAGCGGCGGGGCAGGCAGGACTCGCCGCGTCGGACATCCCGTGTCTCCTGGTCGAGGGCGACAACCGTGCCGGCTGGGGTGCCGAGATGGCGCGTGCGCTGGCGGACGCGGGGATCAACATCGCGTTCCTCATGGCGCAGGTCATCGGACGACGGTTCGCCGTGGCGATCGGCTTCGAGGACGATGCCGCGGCTGCGGAGGCGATGAAGATGATCCGGAAGAGCGGTGCGCCCGCTAGGGCGCGGCGGCCGCCACCCGGTCGAGGTGGCGGTAAGCGTCGTCGGCGCTGAGCGTCGGCAGCGAGATGATGACGCGGTCCGCGCCGGCGTCGCGGTAGCGCGCGAGGAGGTCGCGGCCGGGGATCGTCTCGAGGCTCGGCGTCTCGAGCCCCGGCGCGGCGCCGATCATCACGCTGAGTGACAGCGTCTCCGGGTCACGGTCGTGCTCGAGCGCCCGGCGGCTGATCTCGCGCCGCGCTTCCGCCACGTCGTCGGGCGGGAGCCCGATCGGCAGCCAGCCGTCGCCCCACGCCGCAACGCGCTTGCGTGCGTTGGGTCCCATGCCGCCGAGGATGACCGGCGGATGTGGCTTCTGCACCGGCTTCGGGCGGCAGACGACGGGCGGGAAGCGCACCCAGCGACCCTCGAAGGAGGGACGCTCCTCGGTCCAGAGCTTGCGCATCGCGGTGACGGCCTCGCGCAGGAACGCGAACCGATAGGGAAAGTGCGGTGTGAAGAGCTGCATCTCCTCGCGCAGCCAGCCGGCGCCGATGCCGAAGAGGACCCGGCCGCCGGAGAGAGCGTCGAGCGAAGCGACCTGCAGCGCGGTGTGCAGCGGGTCACGCTCCGGGACGAGACAGATGCCGGTGCCGATGCGGAGCTCCTGGGTCACGGCCGCGGCGGCCGCGAGCGTGACGAAGCAGTCGGGCAGCTCGGTGTAGGGGCGCGGCAGCTTCCCGTCCTCGGAAAGCGGATAGCGCGTCTCGTGATGGACGGGTACGACGGGGTGCTCGGGGACCCACAGCGACTCGAGACCGCGGGCCTCGCAGGCGCGCGCCAGGTCCGTGACCGCGAGCGCGCGGTCGGTGACGAACATGAGGACGCCGAGGTGCACGCGCGCCTATTTCATGTCGGCGGGCATTGCCGCCTTCGCCTTCTTGAAGTGATCGACCGCCTCCTCCTGGAGCCCATCCTTCAAGGCCTTGTCGCCCTCCTCGTACTCCTTGCCGGCCTGACCGAGGTCCTTGCCATCGGCCTGGGCTTTCTTGATCTTCGGGAGCAGCTCCTTCTTCAGCTCGACGGCGGTCTGCGCCCAGACGGGCACGACGAGCGCCAGGCCGAGGGCGAGTGCGGTCATCGGGATCCAGCGGCGCATGGTTGCACCTCCGTGGCACAGCAAATTAGCTGTCCGGTCCTTACCCGCACTGACTCGAGCGGCGCAAGCACCCCGACGCCTGAGCGCCGCGGCGGCTATCGGCAGGCGGGCAGCGGGTCCGGGAATTCTCGCCCGCTATTCCGCCTTCACCTGCCGGTACTTTCCTTGGAAAAAGATGAGCGGCGCGCCGCCGCGGAACTCGGCGTGCTCGACGGCGCCAATGTGAATGACGTGGTCGCCGCCCTCGTGCGTCTCGACGATCCGGCACTCGACGTGGCCGAGCGTGCCGTCGAGCACGGGCGTTCCGAGCCGGCCGAGCTGGTAGGCGACGCCCGTGAACTTGTCGCCGCCCGACTTGGCGAAGCGCGTGGAGAGCTCTTCCTGGTGCTCGGACAGGATGTTGACGATGAAGCACTTGGAGTCGAGGAAGTGCGGGTGGCTCTCCGCCTTCTTGTCGACACAGATGAGGAGGAGCGGGGGAGCGAGCGAGAGCGACGTGACGGCGTTGGCCGTGAGCCCGTACAGCCGCCCGCTGCCGTCCCGCGTGGTGATGACGGTGACGCCGGTGGCGAAGAGCCCCATCACGCGACGCAGCTCCTTGGCGTCGAACATGGAGCGCGTCAGTCGGCCGGCGTGTACGCGATCAGGACGCGGCTGCCGTCCTTGAACCCGGCCCGGAACTTGTCGGCGAAGCGTTCCCAGCCTTCGGCGTACTTGCGGGCGTACGCGGCCATCAATCGCTCCTCGAGCGCCGGGTCGTGCAGGGTGCGCCCCGTGGCGACGAACGACGGCCCGTCGGTCTTGCCGACGGCGATCCGCGCCTTTTTCCGCCCCGCCTTGATCCGTTTCACGCGCCACGTGGTGGGCGGCGAGGCGACGTACACGGTGCCGCCCTCGTAGAGGAACCAGATCTCCGCCGGCTTGCCGAACGCGCCCGACTTCCGCTCGCTCTGCACGTAGACGTACTTGCTCTCCTTGAGAGAGCGCTCGACGTCCGGCGGAATCGCAGCCCGGGCGAGGACGGCGGATGCCAGCACCGCGACGACGAAGGAGAGCCGTTGCGCCCGCATCGCGGGCCGTCTTACCTCATCCGCGTCCCGGCGCGAAGCGGAGCCCCTCGGGCGTCTGCACGACCTCCTTCTCGAGACCATCCGGCCGCTCGGATCCCGGAACCGGTCGCGGCGAACGAACCGGACGATCGTCCGGCCGCCCTCGGAGCGCAGCCCCAGCAGGTCGACCTCGACGTCGAAGTCCTCGACCTGGGAGAAGTACCGGCGGAGCCCGTTGGCGGCGCGGTCGTTCGCGACCTGGCCGAGGCGCAGCAACGCGCCCGGACTGCCCCCGCCAAGGGTGCGGCCCGCAACATGCGGCGGCGCGGCCATCTCTTGCTCCGCGGCTCGAAAACACTTAAAGCCGAGCTCAAGCGACTCCAAAAGATCAGGGCGTCGTTCGCACGCTGACCCTCTGCCGCCGTCCGGCCGCGAGGGCCGGCGGAATGAATGGAGGTGCCGTGAGAGCCGCGCGACTGCTGGTTTGCCTCGTCCTCCTCCCCTGCTCGGCATCGGCAGCGTCGCTGCGCGATCGCTTGCGGGCGAGCTCGTTGACCGTCGGCATCGCCGGAGGCTCGGCCTTCGACGCGCTCGCCGACAACATCGCGGACACCGCGGCCCGCAACCTGCCGATCATCTCGGGGTCGGCAGGCTACACGTACCGCTACAACCCCCAGCTAGAGATCTTCGAGCGGACGTCCGAGACCCTCGGCCCGCTGTTCCTCGAGCGGCCCGATACGCTCGGCCGCGGGAAGCTCAACGTCAACGTCAGCTACCAGTACGTCCAGTTCGACGAGTTCGACGGGCGCAGCATCAAGCGGCTCGAGGCGCAGGATCCCATTGTCATCCAGGAGTTCGACTCCGCGGGCAACCTGCTGCGCTCCACCGCCAACCGCCTGCGCTACGGTCTCAAGATCCACAGCAACATCGGCTCGCTCAGCCTGACCTACGGCCTGCTCGACAACCTCGACGTCAACCTCCTGCTCCCGGTCATCGACACCGACTTCGCCGTGGGCGTCCAGAGTCAGGTCATCGCGATGGCGCTGCCCGGCGGCGGCTTCAGCGCGGCACCCGAGCCGTTGCGCATCGGCAGGACGCAGGGCAACGCGGTCGGCATCGGCGACATCCTGCTGCGCGGCAAATACCAGTTCCCGGCGATGGAGGGCGGCATCCGCTCGGCCGCAGGCCTGCAGCTCCGCCTGCCGTCGGGCAACGAGAACGATTTCCAGGGCACCGGCGACTTCGAGGCATCGCCGTTCCTCTACCTCTCGACGATACTCTGGTCGCACGTCGAGCCGCACGCCAACCTGGGCGTCGACCTCCGGACGGACAACGTCGAGCGCAGCCAGGCCCGCTACGGGCTCGGCGCCGACGTCGACGTCACCCGTCGCATCGGCATCTCGCTCGCCTTCCTCGGCCGCAGCCAGTTCAAGGAGAGCGCGCCCGCAAGCGATACGAGCTTCCTGCATCTCACGTCCGCCGGCGTGCAGCAGCGGCCGCTGCTCGGCGTCAGCTTCGACCGCAAGGACTTCTTCGACCTGTCGTTCGGCGCGCGGGCCGTCGTGTGGCGCCAGATCATGGTGTTCGCCAACGGCATCTACGCGCTGAACGACGACGGGCTCCGGAACGGCACCGTCATCCCCACCGCGGGGGTCGAGGGCACTTTCTAGCGCACGTCGCATGACCCGCTTCGCGCGGTGGCTCGTCCGCTACCCCGTCCTCTTCGTAGCGGCGAACCTGCTCGTCACCGCGGTGCTCGGCGTCTACGCGCTCCGCATCCGGATCGAGAGCTCGCTCGAGAGCGTCCTCCCGGCGGGCGACCCCGAGGTCGAGTACTACACGCGGGTTCGCGCCACCTTCGGCAGCGACGACGTCGGGGTGGTTGGCATCCGCGCGGACGACATCTTCGCGCCCGCCACCATCGAGAAGATCGCCCGCGTCACCGACGCGCTCGCCCGGATCTCCGGCGTCGAGCGGGTGCTGAGCATCGCCAATGCCGTCGACCCGGCGGAGGACGTCTTCAAGCCGCCGCGCCTGCTGCCGAGCATCCCGCCGTCGAGCGCGGAGGTGCAGGACCTCAAGCAGAAGCTCCGCAACACGCCGCTCTACGGCAAGAACCTCGTCGCCGACGACTTCAAGGGCGCGGCGATCAACGTCTTTTTCCGGAACCTGACCGACGCCGAGTACCTCGATCTCGGCATCGACGACAAGGTGCGACGGGTGCTCGAGGCCGAGACCGGTCCCGAGCGCTTCTTCTACACGGGCGCGGCGCACGTGAAGCAGGCCGCCGTCGAGTTCATGCGGCACGATCTCTTCCGGTTCACACCCATCGCACTGCTCGTGATCCTCCTCGTGCTCTGGCTGTCGTTCTGGACGGTGCGCGGCGTCGTGCTGCCGGTGGTGTCGGTGGTGATGGCGCTCGTCTGGACGCTCGGCGCCCTCGTGCTCGACGGCAAGGCGCTGACGCTCGGCACGTTCGTGCTGCCGCCGCTCCTCCTCGTCGTCGGCAGCTCGTACGCGATCCACGTGATGGCGCGCTACTACGAGCAGGTGGATCTGCGCGCCCCGCGCGAGGAGCTCGTCGTGCGCGCGTTCCTGCGCGTCTGGCTGCCGCTCCTCATCTCGGCCGTCGTCACCGCGATCGGCTTCGGCTCGCTCGGTGTGAGCCGCATCACCGCGATCCGCGACCTCGGGCTCTTCGCCGTCGTCGGCATCGCGTGTCTCACCTGCACCTCCCTCGGGTTTCTCCCCGCGGCGCTCGAGCTGCTCGGCACCGAGCCGCGGTCCGCCCGCTCGGGCAAGATATCGCCGCGCCTGACGGCAGCGCTCACGCGGCTCGGCCGGCACGCCTACGCGTCGCGCGCCAAGATCCTCGCCGGCGCGGCGGTGCTTTCCCTCGCCGGTTTCGTCGGCGCGCTCGCGATCCGCGTCGACTCCGACTTCCTCTACTACTTCGACCCGAAGGCCGAGGTACGGACGGACGCCGAGACGATCAACCGCGAGATCGTCGGCAGCAACCCCTTCTACATCGTCGTCGAGGGTCCCAGCCCCGGCTTTCTCAAGCGCTGGGAGGTGCTCCGGGAGATCAAGGACCTGCAGCGCTTCCTCTCCGGGTTACCCGGCATCACCTCGTCGATCTCGCTGGTCGACTACATGGAGCTGCTCGAGAGCGGCCTCAACCGGAGCGGCTCGGGCGACCTCGTCATCGACGAGGACGGCAACATCGTCACGGCGCCGAAGCCGAAGTCGTTCCTCGAGGAGCCGAAGAACCTCGAGCCGGTGCTCAGCATGATCGCCACGAGTCCGGCCACGTTCAAGGGCGTCGTGACGGAGGACTTCGGCGAGACCAACATCCTCGTGCGCACCAACCTCTCGGGATCGCGTCGCATCGAGCAGACGCTCGCGCACATCCGCGACTGGGTCGGCGCGCACTTCCCGGCCGAGCTGCGCGTGCACGTCACCGGCAACCTCGTATTGATCTCGGGTACGACGTCGGACATCGTGGCCGGGCAGATCAAGAGCCTGTCGCTCGCGCTCGGGATCATCTTCGTCGTCCTCGCGTTGATGTTCCTGTCGGCGCGGATCGGATTCTTCGCGATCCTGCCGAACGTCGTGCCGATCGTGTTGTTCTTCGGCATGATGGGCTGGCTCGGCATCCTGCTGAACCTCGGCACGAGCCTGATCGCCGCGATCGCGCTCGGCATCGCGGTCGACTCGACCATCCACTACATGGCGCGGCTGAACCTCGAGCTGCGCGGCGAGACCGACCAGGTGGCGGCGCTGGTCCGCACGGTCCGGACCGTCGGCGTGCCGATCGTGTACACGACCGTGGCGCTCTTCCTCGGCTTTCTCACCTTCGCCTTCTCGAGCTTCGTGCCGATCCAGAACTTCGGCATCCTGACCGGCTTCACCATGGCCGCGGCGCTCGGGGCGAACCTCGTGCTCCTCCCGGCGCTCCTCGCCACCACCAAGGTGATCACGCTCTGGGACCTGGTCGGGGTGAAGCTCGGCGAGCAGCCGGCCCGGACGATCCCGCTCTTCGCCGGCCTCCGTCCCGCGCAGGCGCGCATCGTCGTCCTCATGGGCGAGCTCCGACGCTTCGCGCCGGGCGAGATGGTGATCCGGCGCGGCGAGCTGGGCGACGAGATGTACGTCATCATCCGCGGTCGCGCCGAGGTGTGGGCGGGCAGCGGTGAGGAGCGGCAGCGCGTCGCCGAGCACCGGCGCGGCGACGTCTTCGGCGAGATGGGTCTCGTGCGTCACACCGAGCGGAGCGCCGACGTGGTGGCGGGCGGCGACCTCGAGGTGCTGGCCGTCGACGAGCGCTTCCTCCGCC
>VBKG01000480.1 GCA_005879585.1 Deltaproteobacteria bacterium
GGAACTGCCAGCCGTCCACGCGCGGCATCATCAGGTCGAGCAGGATGAGACAGGGCGGCTGCGGCACCTCGAGCCTGTCGAGCGCCTCGCCGCCGTCGAGAGCGTATTCCACCACGTAGCCCTCCGCCTCCAGGAGCTGCCCGAGCGCGTCCCGGAGCTCGAGGTCGTCCTCGACGACGAGGATCCGGTGGTGATGCGCAGCCACCGGGCGTCGCATAGACTGAACGCGAGCCGGGGACAATCCCGGGGGGGCGCGGAGCCCGTCGTGGGACGCCCAGCACTCATCGAGAGCCGCTCGCCCTCCTCGGCCCGGAGCGAGCGGTGATTCGCTGGGCGCGGGCCGGGAAGGGGGTTTCGCTACCCTCGACGACCGTGTAACGCCGATCGGCGGCAAGATCGCGGAGCGATGTCCGAAGCCCCGACGGCCACCGGATATCCACCTCGGCCGCCATCGTTTCCTTCCCTAGTCCGAAGTGCTGCACCAGGCTCTGGCCCGAGAGGTACGCTGAACCGGCGCTCACCTCGCGCGTCTGCGACCGTGTGGGCGTTTGCAACCGGACCCGGGCGCCGACCGCGTCGCGGTTCGAGCGCACGCCTATCAGCCTCAGCTGGATCCAGTGGCCATGCCCGCCGAGGTTGTGGAGCAGCTGTGCCGGTTGGCGGTAGTTGCGCAGCAGGAGGTCGAGCTGCCCGTCGCGGTCGTAGTCGAAGATGGAGAGACCCCGGCCGTCCTCGACACGGTCGACGCCGTTGACGAAGGCGACGTCGGTGAACGTGCCGTCACCGTCGTTGCGGAAGAGGACGTTCCGCTCGTATCCGTTCAGGCTGTGCTGGCCGATGTTGACCAGTAGCCCTCTCGTCGCATCTTGGCGTCGACCGACGCCGTCGAACATGTCCAGTCAGACGTCGTCCAGGAGGGGACCGGAGATGAACCCGTTCACGCTGTAGAGGTCGAGCCGGCCGTCGTTGTCGTAGTCGAGGAACTCCGCCGACCAGCCCCACTGCGCGTCCCGCACGCCGGCCCTGTCGCTCACGTCGGTGAACGTGCCGTCGCCCTCGTTGTGGAAGAGAGTGCTGCCACGCGTGAGCCGATCGAGGAACGCCTCGGTCCGCCGCTGGACCTCGGGGGTGAAGAGCGCGAGCAGACGGAAGAGCGGCGGGACGGGCGCCGGGAAGTCGGGGTGGAAGAGCGCCCAGCCGGAGTTGGCGTGCATGTTCGAAACGAAGAGGTCGAGGCGGCCATCGCCGTCGTAGTCGCCCCAGGCAACTCCCATGCCCGCGCCGCCGTCGTTCACGCCGGCGGCAGCGCTCCGCTCGGTGAAGGTCCCATTGCCCTCGTTGTGGTAGAGCGCGTTGCCACCGAACTCGTTGGCGACGTAAAGGTCCGGCCAGCCGTCGTCGTCATAGTCGCCCCAGGCGCCGGCAAGGTCCCAGCCGGTGTCGCCGACCCCCGCACGCGCAGTCACGTCGGTGAACGTCCCGTCGCCGTTGTTGTGGAACAGCGTGCTCGGGACGCCGTTGCGCGCGTTGTAGTTCGGTCGTGGCGCGCCGTTCTCGTGGTCTCCCATCCGGACCACGTACAGGTCGAGGAACCCGTCACGGTCGTAGTCGGCGGCGGTCGCCATGCTCGCCCAGCGGCCGGGCGGGATGCGTGCGCTCGTCGTCACGTCGACGAAGCGGCCCCCGCCCTGGTTGTGGAACAGGCGATCGCCCCCCGCGACCGCGGCGACGTAGAGGTCGGGCCAGCCGTCGTTGTCGTAGTCGAAGAAGAGGGCGCCGGTCGCGGCGGCGGGATAGGGCCGCGGCAGACCGGCGTCCTCTGTCACGTCCGTGAAGGTCCCGTCGCAGTTGTTGCGGTAGAGGACGGCGTCGGGGCTGCCGGCGAGGAAGATATCCTCATAGCCGTCGCCGTCGACGTCCGCGACCGCGCTGCCGGAGCTCGCCCGCACGGGGCTCTCCGCGCCGCCGAAAAGATGGAACGGCGGCGAGGCGCCGTTGCTCTGGACGTTCGCGATGCCCGCGACCTCGGTCGCGACCGCGTAGCGTGGCTCGCGGCGGACAACGAGCTGCCGCGCGGTAATCTCCTCGCGGGTGATCCGCCAGTGGTCGCCCTGCCGCGCGATGCGAAGGAGCGCCTGCTGCTCGAGCTGGGCCCGGGCGCCGTCGGGTCGAGTGCCTCGGACGATCAAGCGGACGGAGGCAGGGTAGCCTTCAGCGCTTGGTTGCCTCCACCCGACACGGTCGATCCTCAGCTCCGCTCGGTCGATGGTGGCGAACATGTCGAGCAGGCGCCCGTACCGGTCGGAAAGGCGCTCGGCGCCCCGCGCTCCCTCCCAGCGAAACGTCTGCTCCTCGCCGCCGGTGTAGACGGGCTGAGCTCCCTCCCACGCGAGTCCGCTTCCCATGTCCGTCGCGTAGAGGCCGAGGAGCGCGTCCAGGTCACGAGCCTTGAGGAACGATGGGAGATGCCGGTGGAGCTCCGAGTTGATCGGGTCGATCACCGTCTTGCGGGTGGTTTCCCAGCGCGCGGCGCGGGCGGGCGGGGCGAGTGCGCAGAGCGCGAGGACGGCGGCGGCGATCTTGCTCAGGTAGCTGTCGCGCCTGTGCAGCACGCGGGCTCGATTCTCGCCGTCCCAGGCCGTCGCTTGCTCGTTCATCTGCAACAGCCGACCGCTACCATCCCATCCGCGGCACCACCCGCACCGCAAATCCTCGGCAGAAAAACCTCGGCTCCTTTACGGGCGGTCTCTCTCACTGTCAAACTGCTCGGCACCCGGGCTCACGCTTCTCGTCACCTCGCGTGGAGTGCGCTTGACTCCTCCACCGGGGCCGGCGCAGGTTGCGCGACGGTGACCCAGGCTCGTGAGGCTCACGCGACGGTTACCGGCGACGGACTCCTCGCCGCGCTCGACGCGACGTTGTGTCGCGCCCGCGAGAGCGCGCTCTATCGCGACCGGCTCGCCTCGGTGAGGCTTCGCACGCTCGAGGATCTCCATCGTTTCCCGCTCACCACCCGCGCCGACCTCCAGCGCGCGGGGGTGCACGGGACGCGCGCCGTGCCGCTCGCCGAGGTCTGCCACTACGGCGAGTCGTCGGGCACGACGGGCGCGTCCAACTCGG
>VBKG01000106.1 GCA_005879585.1 Deltaproteobacteria bacterium
TGGACGAGCTCGAGGCCGCGTGGTGCGAGGGCGGCGGCCTTGCTGTGCGTCGCGTAGACCGGCCCGACGGCGACGTAATCGGCTCCCTCGGCCTCGGCGGCGCGCAGCTGGGCGAGGTCGTGCGTCGACAGGCCGATCAGCCGGCCGGGTCCGAGGATGTGCCGGGCCGCCGCGACCGGCAGGTCGTCCTGGCCGAGGTGCACGCCGTCGGCGTCGACGGCGCGCGCGACGTCCGGGCGGTCGTTCACGAGGAAGGTCGCGCCCCGGCCGCGCGCCCGTTCGCGGATGACCTCCGCGACGCGGAGCAGCTCGCGTGACGTCGCCGCCTTCAGCCTGAGCTGCAGGAGGCGCGCTCCGCCCGCGAGCATGGCGTCCGCCAGCGCGACCGGATCGCGTTCCGTGTCGAGCGGGTCGACGATCGCGTAGAGCGGCGGGAGGCGCACCACCTCAGCGGGAGACCGGGCGCCGGATCTCGATCCCGAGCTCGCTGATCTTCTTCCGCAGCGTGTTCCGGTTGATGCCGAGCATCTCGGCGGCCTTCACCTGATTGCCGCCGGACCGCTCGAGGACGATCTCGATGAGCGGCCGCTCGACGGCGCTGATCAACGTCGCGTGCAGCTCGCCGACCGGGACTCCGGCATCGCGCTCGAGCAGCTCCGCCAGTCGATGGCGGACGGCCTCCTCGAGCGGCAGCACGTCGGTCGAGGTCTGTCGCGGCTGGCCGGCGAGGGCGAAGTCCTCGGGCACGAGCGTCCGGCCCCGGGCGAGCACGGCAGCGCGGAGGAGCGCGTTCTCGAGCTCGCGCACGTTTCCCGGCCACGTGTGCCGCATGAGGAGCTCGCGGACCTCCTCGCTCACGCCGACGATCGCCGTGCCGAGGTCGCGGTTCACCTTGTCGACGAAGAACTCGATCAGGTGGGGGATGTCGCCGCGCCGCTCGCGTAGCGGCGGGACCGTGAGCCGCACGACGTTCAGGCGGAAGAAGAGGTCCTCGCGGAAGCGGCCGGCGCGCACGGCTGCCTCGAGGTCCTGATTCGAGGCGGCGATGATCCGGACGTCGGCCCGGAGGGCGTCCCGGCCGCCGACCCGCGTGAACTCGCGCTCCTGCAGGACGCGGAGGAGCTTCACCTGGAGCGCCAGCGACATGTCGGCGATCTCGTCGAGGAAGAGCGTGCCCCCGGCGGCCGCCTCGAACTTCCCGATCCGGCGCTCGACGGCGCCGGTGAAGGCGCCGCGCTCGTAGCCGAACAGCTCGCTCTCGAGGAGCTCGTTCGGGATCGCCGAGCAGTTGAGCGCGACGAACGGACCGCGCCGCTCGGAGTGGTAGTGGATGGTCTTGGCGACCAGCTCCTTCCCCGTGCCCGTCTCGCCCTGGATGAGGACGGTCGCCTCGGTGGGCGCGGCGCGGCCGATCACCTTGTAGACCTCTTGCATCGCGGAGGTCTTGCCGACGACCAGCTCGTCGCGCTGCTCGAGCTCGCCACGAAGCCGCTCGAGGTCGCGCGTCAGGCGGCGGAGCTCCATGGCGCGGCCGACGAGGACCTCGACCTGGTCGAGGTCGAACGGCTTGGTCAGGTAGTCATAGGCGCCGCGCTTGGTGGCCTCGATGGCATTGGCCATCGTGTTCTGCGCGGTCATGATGATGAAGAGCGTGTCGATGTGGTCCTCGCGTGCGCGCGACAGCACCTCGAGGCCCGAAAGGTCCGGCATGCGGATGTCGATCAGCGCCACGTCGTACGCGCGCTCACGGAGCGCCGCGAGCGCCTCGCGGCCGCTGCCGACGGCATGGACAGTGTGGCCGTCCTTGGCACACGCGCGCTCGAGCACCCAGCGGATCGACTCCTCGTCGTCCGCGACGAGGATGACGCCGGGCGGCGCCGGGACTTTATCGGGTGGTGTCGCCGACATCGCCGTCACTCACGGGCAACGTGACGCGGAAACGGGCCCCGCCGCCCCGCCGCGGCTCGTAGGCGATCGTCCCCTCGTGCTCGACGACGATGCGGTGACAGAGCGCGAGTCCGAGGCCGGTGCCACCCGCCTTGGTCGAGAAGAAGGGTGAGAAGAGCTGGGCCTGGTCCTCGGCGGAGACCCCGGGCCCGGTGTCCTCGACGGCGACCGACAGGAACTGGCCGCGGCCGTGTCCACGGCGGATGTGGTATCGCGTCTCGATGCGGGTCGAGACGCCGAGCTCGCCGTGGCCGCCGAGCGCGTCGAGGGCATTCTTGACGAGATTCAAAAATACCTGGGTCAGCTGTGCCTGGTCGCCGCGGACCGACGGCAGGCTCGGGTCGAACTCGGTACGGAGCGTGGTCTCTCCCCAGGCCGGCGCTTGCCGTTGCAGGGCGAGGACGTCGTTCAGGACGCGGTGGATGTTGACCGGCGCGAGATGGAGCGTAGCCGGGACGGTCAGCTCCCGCAGCTGCTCGAGCAAGCCGTCGAGACGGTCGACCTCGTGGATGATGATGTCGGTGCAGCGCAGCAGCTCCGGGTCGCGCACCGCCGCCTGCAACAGCTGGGCCGCGCCCTTGATGCCGCCGAGCGGGTTCTTGATCTCGTGCGCGAGGCCGAGGGCGACGGTGCCAAGCGTGGTGAGCCGCTCGGCGCGGCGGCCGGTCGCCTCGAGCGCACGCTGGAGCGTCAGGTCGCGCAGCAGCAGCACGGCGCCGGTGACGCTGCCGTCACCGTCGTGGAGTGGCGTGCACGCGACGCTCACCTCGACGTCGCCCCGACGACACTGGAGGAGTCCTTCACCCCGCCGGCGCGCGGCACCCTGCGCGAGGGTGCCATGTACGATCTCGCCCGCCCAGCGCCGGCTGCCGAGCGCGTCGTCGACGGATCGCCCGACGGCGTGCGAGGTGGAGACGCCGATCAGTTGCTCGGCGGCAGGGTTCAGGTCGACGACGACGCCCGCGGGGTCGACGACCACGACGCCGTCCTCGAGGCTCGCGAGCACGTCCGTCCAGTCGGGACGGGGCGGGCCGGTCGGCACGGGGCGCGTTTTGCTGCGGGCGCTCAACTAGAAGTCGTCCTCACCGCCCGCCGCACCGCCGTCGCCGCCCTCGTCGGAATCCTCCCCGCCGCCGGCCTCCATCTCGTCGACCATCTCGTCGAAGTCGTCGCCGGCGTCCTCCCCGAGCTCCTTGCCCATCTTGCGCATCCAGCGGGCCATGGTCTTCGGGTCGTTCTCGTCGAGGTCGCCGAGCGAGGAAGGGTCGGCGAGGTCGTCCATCCGATCGTCTTCGGAGCGCACGAGCGCGAAGCGCGACATCAGACGGGTGAGCTTCGCGCTGCCGCAGCGTTCGCACTTGGGCTCGACCTGCTCGCTTACGCGGAGTGTGAGGACCGTCGTCTTCCGCCCGCAGTCGGTACAGCGGAACTCGTAGATAGGCATGACGGGCGGATTATAGCGCGCGGCCGCGGCCGCACCATCCGGCCGTCATTTGGCGGCTTTGGCCGAGAACCCCCGCTCGCCGAAGGTCAGGAACGTGCGCTTGCCGTTGACCACGGTCTCGAGCGTGACGTCGCGTCCCCACAGCCGGTGAAGATACCCGAGGCTCTTTTCGGCATATTCGAGCTGGAGGTCGCGGCCGTCATGCGCGTGGCCGAGGAAGAGGGTGCGGTTGTGGTTGTAGTCGGCGTCCTCGACGCGGATCACGGGCACACCGCCCATGCCGATGTTCTTCAGCAGCGTCTCCTTCACCTGCTGCCAGCCCGTGTCGTCCGAGACGTCGGTGATCACGAGGTCATCCCCCTTCGGCTCGTAGCGGAAGAGATCGAGGTCGCGCATCAGCCGCTCGTCGAGCCAGCGGCGGATGAACGACACGTCGCGGTCAACCTCGCGCGTCTCGAACAGCAGGTTGCGGCCGGTCTTGCCGCGCGGGATCGATTCGCGCTCGTCGGGCGTGGGCGTGTCGCCGCGACGCTCGATGTCTTCCCACATGCGGAGCCCGAGATGATAGGGATTGAGGCTGCCCGGAATGGGCCGCACGACCTGGTTGTGGCGCACGAGAAACTCGAGATGCAGGTCCTGCGGCAGCTCGAGGGATTCGAGGATGCGCTTGTGGAAGAACGAGGCCCACCCCTCGTTCATGATCTTCGTCTCGATCTGGGGGATGAAGTACTCCGTCTCCTCGTGGACGACGGTGAGGAGGTCCTTCTCCCACTCCTGGAGGAACGGATTGTGGTCGCGGATGAAGAGCAGCAGGTCCTCGTCGGGCGTGGGTGGGACCTTGCGGAGGTCGGGCTCGACGAACTCCTGGCGGCGGTGGATGCGCTGGAAGGGGTCCACCCGCGGCGTCGCCACCGCGACGAGCCGGTCGCGCTCCTGGTCCTCTGTGAGCTTCTTGACGGCGAGGTTCCGCCGGCACTGGAGGGCCAGCGCGTGGGCGGCGTCGAGCAGGTTCTCCACCTTCTCGAGCCCGATGCTCGGCGTGTCGGCGTAGCGCCGGATGCGGTCGGCATGGGCCTTGAAGCCGCCGATCGTGAACTCGGGGCGCGTGCTCTTGAACGTGAAGTTGTTCTTGAAGAAGTCGTTGTGGCCGTAGACGTGCGCGATGGTGAGGATCTGGAGGCAGAGCGAGTTGTCGCGCATCAGGTAGGCGAGGGCGGGGTTCGAGTTGATGACCATCTCGTAGGGGAGCCCCGAGACCCCGTAGTCGTACAGTGTTTTCAGCTTCTCGTACGCCTTGCCGTAGGACCAGTGCGGGTAGTGGGACGGCATGCCCGAATAGGCCATGTAGCCGAGCATCTGGCCGTAGTCGCAGACCTCGAATTCCTGCGGGAAGCAGTCGAGGCCGAGCTCGTCGACCTTCTCCCGGATGCGCGCGTCCCAGTACTCGAGGTCCTTGAGACTGTAATCGGCCACGGCGGCTACTGGTCCCGCCCGCGGTCGCGCGCGAGGAAGGCCTTGAACGAGGGCCAGATGTCTTCTTTCCGCTCGATCAGGACCGTCTGGAAGTTGTCGGCCTCGAGCCGGCGGAAGATGTTCAGCATCGAGCTCTCGTAGTAGCGCGAGCCGAGCGGCTTGATCTCGCCGTAGCCGAACAGGTTGCAGACGTCGGCCAGCTCCTTGGCGGCGCGCAGCGCGGCGGGATTATCGGAGTCGAAGTTGTCGCCGTCCGAGCAGTGGAACGCGTAGATGTTCCAGAGTGACGGATGGTAGCGGGCCTGCGTGATCTCGAGCGCCTTGTTGAAGCCGGACGAGATGAACGTGCCGCCCGACTCGCCCTTGTGGAAAAACTCGTCCTCGGTGACCTCGTTGGCCTCGGTGTGGTGGGCGATGAACACGATCTCGACGTTCCGATACTTGGTGCAGATGAACTGGAAGAGGAGGAAGAAGAAGCTCCTGGCGAGGTACTTCTTCATCGTGTCCATCGACCCGGAGGTGTCCATGATGCACATCACCACGGCGTTCGATTCCTTCTTCACGTCCATGATCATGTGCCGGTAGACGAGGTCGTCGTCGTGGAAGGGGAAACGCCGTTCGCCTGCTTGTGGGACCTGCACTGCGGCGGTGCTCGTGGCGTCGTCGCGGGCACGCGCCACGCGCGCCGTGGCGAGCTTCCGGCGCACGCGCTCCCGGGCGGTGCGCCGCTTGTCGAGGCGGACGCGGATCCCGACGGCACGATAGCCCTTCCGCTTGGCGACGCGGAAGGACTCGAGCTGGCGGAGCGCCTTCCGCTCGAGGTCGGGTAGCTCGAGGTCCTCGAACATGATGTCGATGAGCTCCTCGAGCGTGACGTCGGTCTCGTAGTAGTCGGTGCCCGGCTGATCGCCGGCCTTGTCCTCTCCCGACTTGCCGGGCTGCTTGACCCGCCCGACCACCTGGCCGTTCTGCGACTCTCCGGTGCCCTGGCCGACGCCAGGGGCGTTGTCGCCGTAGACGAACTTGTATTCGCGGATGCCGCGGATCGGGACCTTGATGACCTTGTCCCGGTCTTTCCCGATGATCGACTCCTCCGCGATGATGTCGGCAATGTTCTCGCGGATCGACTCGCGGACCTTCAGGCGGTGGCGGGCGCGGTCGCCCGCCGAGCGGTCGCTACGTTCGGCGTCTGAGGGGCTGAAAGGCCGGAAGATGGACTCGATGGTGCGGCTCATGGCTCGAGCCGACCGCCGTCAGTCCTTCCAGAGGTTGTTGGCCGCGTACTTGAGCACGACGTCGACGCAGCTCTCGCAGTAGCCGGAATCGAGGAGGTTCTTCACCATCGCGCTGTACTTGCCGGTTTGCTCCTCGTCACGCGTGCGCGCCTTGGTGATGACCCGGCTGATGTCGCGCACCGACGTCATGAGCTTCTTCTCGATCGCTTCCTTGAGCGGCTCGTAGGAGCGGTACGACACACGGTCGCCCCGGCGGCTTGCCGCCCAGAGGTACGCGATGACCTCCTGCCGGAACCCCTCGGCCGCGGACCCGATGATCGCGATCTGCTCCTCGATCGACTTGAGGAACCCCTCGTCGGGCTGGAGCTCTTCCTTGGTGTTGCGGTCCTTCAGCCTGGTCTTGTTGACGAAGGCCTCGGCGTGGTCGAGGTAGTTCTGGAAGAGCGCCTCGGCCTGCTCCTGGTAGGAGTAGACGAAGGCCTTGGTGATCTCCTTCTCGAGGAGCTCGAGGTACTCTTTGTGGAGGACGTCCTGCAGGAACTCGAGGTGCTGCTTGCGGGTGTCGTCCGGGAGATCCGCCTCCTTCACCATGCTGATGAGCGCCTCGCGGACGTTGATGGGATTGATGCAGTTGCCCTCGACGTTGTCGGAGAGCGCGTTGTCGAGCGCCTTCATGATGAAGCGGGTGGAGATGCCGGTCATGCCCTCGCGCTTCGCGTCCTCGCGCAGCTCGGAGACGTCGATCTTCTTGGTCTTGCCCTTCTCGACGACCTCC
Organism: Deltaproteobacteria bacterium; assembly: GCA_005879585.1. Lineage (GTDB taxonomy): Bacteria > Desulfobacterota > Binatia > DP-6 > DP-6 > DP-3. The sequence continues at coordinate 6,875 of VBKG01000106.1, forward strand.
TCACCGTTGTAGAGCTTCAGCTTGGTCATGAGGTCGCACTTGGAGGTGGGCTGGAGCCGCGACAGGATCGCGAACATCGAGGCGATCTCGAGCGTGTGGGGTGCCACGTGCGCGCGGAAGTCCGAGTTGCGGATGATCTTCTGGTAGATCTTCACCTCCTCGGACAGCCGGAGGTTGTAGGGGACCTTCACGACGACGATGCGGTCGAGGATGGCCTCGTTGGTGTGGTCGGCCTTGAACTTCTGCCACTCGGCTTCGTTGGAGTGCGCGACGATGACCGTGTCGACGTAGACCATCCCGTGGCGACCGGGCGCGGGGATGACCTTCTCCTGCGTCGCCGTGATCATGGCGTGCAGGTACTCGGTCTCGTTCTTGAAGACCTCGATGAACTCGCACATGCCGCGGTTGCCGACGTTGAGCGCGCCGTTCAGGTCGAGCACCCGCGGATCGCCCTCGGAGTAGAGGTCGAGCTTGGAGATGTCCTCGCTGCCGATCAGGACCGACGTGTCCTGGTTGTTCGGGTCGACGGGCGGCACGACGCCGATGCCGATGCGGTTGCGCTTGGAGAAGTAGCGCGTCGCGACCGGCACCTCCTCGTAGCGACCGCTGAACTCCTCCTTCAGGCGGAAGCGGCACACCGGGCAGAGGTCGCCCTCGATGTGGACGCCGAGCATCTTCTCGAACTCCTTGCGGAGGTGACGCGGGATGAGATGGAGCGGCTCCTCGAACATCGGGCAGCTCTCGATCGTGTAGATGGGATCCGTCGCCTCGAGGCCGCGCTGGAGCTTCTCGACGAGGGAGCTCTTCCCCGAGCCGACCGGGCCCATCAGGTAGAGGACCTGCCGGCTCTCCTCGCCCTTCAGCGACGCCGAGTGAAAGTAGCGAACGATCTGGCCGACGGTCTTCTCGATCCCGAAGAACTCGTCGCGGAAGAAGTTGAAGACCTTGAGGGACTCGTCCTTGTAAAGACGCTTCACCCGCTGGTCGTCGGACTCGAGAATGTCCTGCGTGCCGACGCGCATGATCGTGTCGTGGAGACGCGCGTGCGACAGCTTGGGGATGGTGGGATCATCGCGGACCATCTCGAGGTACTCGAGAAAGGTGCCGCGCCAGAGCTTCGACTCCTGCCCGGCGCGATCTTCTTTGATGATCTGTTCGAAGGAGTGCCTGTTGTCCATTGGCAACGCTCCCTTGGCTCAGCCGTCTTCTCGCGGCCGCGCCCGGACTATTCTACTCGCTGCGATGCCGAACTCCTTCCGGAGATTCCCGTACATGAAGTCCCGGAGCTGAGGGGTGCAAGGCTCATGCCGCACGGAGCGCTGCTCGCCTCGGCCGGCACCGGAGAAGAGAGAGAAAAAATGTCGGGATCAAAGTGCTGGGGCTGGAAGATCGCAACCTCCCGTCATCTCGTGGACCGCTCTCCCCTCCATCACCCCACCACCGCCGGCTCCACCGTATCCGGGTCAGCCCAACACGCAACTCGATGGGAGGGTACCGTCCGGTCGAGGGGGTGTCAAGTTTGCACCGCCCGTGTACATCCGTCACACAACGCGCCGCGCAAGCGGACGACGCTCTCCGCCTCGCGACGCAGCACGCCATCGACCGAGTATCGCGCAGCGAGTGGTCCCAGGGGGAATCGAACCCCCGTTACCGACGTGAGAGGCCGGCGTCCTAGCCGCTAGACGATGGGACCTTCGTGGAAGGCTGAGGAGGGAGGACTCGAACCTCCAATGCCCTGATCCAGAGTCAGGTGGCTTACCAATTAGCCGACTCCTCAACAGCCGCGGAACGCTAGCGGACACGACCCGAAGCGTCAAGGCGGAACGGCGTTCGATCTCTCGACGCGGGCCTGCGCGGCACGCAGACGCGAGAGCGCGCGTTCGCGCCCGAGGACATCGAGCACCTCGTAGATGCCGGGGCTGACCGTCCCGCCGGTCACCGCGACGCGCACGGGCTGCGCGAGCTTCCCGAGCGCGAGACCGTGGACCGCCAGTGTCGCCTGGAAGGCCTCTTCGATCGTGTGCGCGTCCCAGCGCGGCAGTGCCGTCAACCGGTCGACGAGATCGGCGAGGACGGGCGCGATGTCGGCCGTGAGGTGCTTGGCCGCAGCCTTGGCCTCCGGCTCGATCGTGTCGATGAGATAGAAGCGACAGAAATCCGCGAGCTCGACCAGCGTCTTCGCCCGCTCGCGGAGTGTCGCGACGACGCGCACGAGCCACGCACGGTCCGCGGGCACTGCCAGCCCCGCCCGCTCGAGAAACGGGACGACGAGCGCGGCCAGCTCCTCCGGGGGCGTTGCCTTCATGCACTGGAAGTTCACCCACTCGAGCTTCTCAGGATTAAAGATTCCGGCCGACTTGCCGACGTTCTCCAAGGTGAAGTGCTCGACCAGCTCGGCGCGCGTGAAGAGCTCCTGGTCGCCGTGCGACCAGCCGAGCCTCGCCAGATAATTGACCAGGGCGTCGGGCAGGTAGCCGAGATCGCGATAGGCGAGGACCGAGGTGGCGCCGTGACGTTTGGAGAGGCGGGCTCGGTCGAGGCCGAGAATCAGCGGCACGTGGGCGAAGCGGGGTGGAGTCGCGCCGAGCGCTTGGTAGAGCAGCACCTGCCTCGGCGTATTCGCCAGATGGTCGTCGCCGCGGATGATGTGCGTGACCCCCATCTCGGCGTCGTCGACGACGCCGCAGAAGATGAAGAGTGGCGCGCCGTCCGAGCGGACGATGACGAAATCGTCGAGGTCGGCGTTCTGGAACACGACGCGGCCCTTCACCTCGTCGTCCACGATCGTCTCGCCCTCGAGCGGCGTGCGGAAGCGCAGCACGGCCGCGGTCCGGCCGGCCGGGGGGGTCGAGCGGTCGCGGCAGGTCCGGTCGTAGGCGGGCCGCTGCCCGGCGGCCTGCGCCGCGCGCCGGCGCGCGGCGAGCTCCTGGGGAGTGCACCAGCAGCGGTAGGCGAGGCCCCCGGCGAGGAGCGCTTCGGCTTGCGCGCGGTACCGGTCGAGGCGCGCGCTCTGGTGGATCGGCCCCTCGTCCCAGTCGAGGCCGAGCCAGCCGAGCCCGTCGAGGATCGCCTGGATCGACTCGGGGGTGGAGCGTTCCGCATCGGTATCCTCGATGCGAAGGATGAAGCGTCCGCCGTGATGTCGCGCGAAGAGGTGGTTGAAGAGCGCGGTCCGCGCCCCGCCGATGTGCAGATAGCCGCTGGGGCTCGGCGCGAAGCGCGTACGAACGGTCATCGAGGGGACGTAATCGGAAGGCCGGAGACAAGTCAACGCATTGACACCGCAAGTGATTCTTTTCGCGCGAGTTTGAGACTCCCGAGGCACGCCCGCATACTGGCTGGGCGAGAGAGGTGATGTGATGTTGAAGAAGATCCTGGTGGTGGAGGACAACGAGGACAATCGCCGCATCCTGGTTTACCGGCTGCGGAAGATTGGCCAGTTCGACATCCGTGAGGCCGCCAACGGCCAGCAGGCCGTCGAGGCGGTGCAGCAGGATCCGCCCGACCTGATCTTCATGGACCTGAAGATGCCGGTGATGGACGGCTGGGAAGCGACGCGGCGCATCCGGCAGATGGACGTCGGCCGTGCCGTCCGCATCATCGCGCTCACCGCGCAGGCGATGGCGGGCGACGAGCAGAAGGCCCTCTCCATCGGGTGTGACGACTACCTCGCCAAGCCCGTCGTGGATCCCGACATCGTCCGGCAGAAGCTCGAGCGCCTGATCGGCGCGTCCGCCGCCGCCTGACCGTAGAGCCCCGCGGGCTCAGCGCATCAGGGCGAGCAGGCGGTCGAGCCACCAGTAGCCCGCGAGCGCGCCCATCCCGTAGACCGGCACCCGTTCGAGCCAGCCCGGCAACTGCGCCGCCAGCGTGCCGACGCTGCGCCGCAGCGCGAGCACGCCGAGGACGAAGCCGACCTGCCCGGCTTCGATGCCGCAGTTGAACGAGAGGAGCGCGAGCGGGATCTCGCCGGCCGGGAGCCCCGCGTCGCGGAGCGCAGCCGCGAAGCCGAGGCCGTGCAGGAGACCGAACGCGGCCGCCATCAGCCATGGGCGCCGGCGTACGAGGGTCACGCCGCCCCGTGGGCGAGCGAGCTCGACGGCGAGCGCGAGAACGGTCGCCGCGATTGCGACCTCGATCAGCCGCGACGGGAGGTCGACCACGCCGAGCGCGG
>VBKG01000488.1 GCA_005879585.1 Deltaproteobacteria bacterium
CCTGCCAGATGCCCGCGGCCTGCCACAGCCGGACCGACCACGGAGTGATGATGCCGATCTCGCGGCAGAGGTCGCGCAGCTTGGCGAGCGACGCCACGACACTCTCCCGGTGGCGCGGGTTCGCGGTGTAGGCCTCCGCGACCACGGCCTTCGGAATCGCATAGGTCCGCACCAGGTGGCCGGAAGGGCGCATCATGATCTGCGCCATCGGGCCGAGGATGAAGGGCGCCTGGAGCGCGAGCATCGCCTTCCGGACGCGGGACAGCTCGGGGACGCGGGTTCGCAGGTAGTGGCGTGCGAAGCACAGGTGGCGCGCCTCCTCGGTCACATGGATCTGCATGATGCGCTTCAGGAGAGGATGGATGGGGTCGCCGCTGCGGAGCGCGGTGCGCTGCACGTGGTCGATCGGGTCCTCACCGCCGAGGACGAAGATGAAGAAGAGCGCGGGGAAGCGGCGCGCGCTCACCACCACGCGCCGCGACCCGAGCCGGTCCCAGAAGCCGAGCCCGCCCACGTCGAGGCGCGTGCGCTTCACGAACTCCTCGAACATGAGCGAATGCTGCCCCTCCTCGATGACCTCGTGGTAGACGTAGCGGAATTCCGCGGCGCCGGGCGGCAGGGTGAACGCGAACTCGAGGAGCCCGCGCTGGAGCGCGTTCTCGAACTGCGCTCCGATCCTCATCTTGGTGGCAACGAGGTGGAGCCCCAGGCGCGCCCGCGTGGCGGGCGACTGGGCCCGATACCAGGCCGTCGCGCCGAGCGGGTCGTCCGACGACAGCTCCCAGCGCGGGTCCTCGGGGTCGACGCGAAACTCCGCCGCCTCCCAGTCGATGTCGGCGTAGGCGTCGAAGTGCTTCACGACAGACTGGTGACTCAGTCGGCCGAGAAGGCGCGCGTATGTCTCGCCGCGCGCAGCGGTGAGCCGCTCCTCCTCGGGCACGACGTAGTCGGATCCGAGCGTGATGGTGGCCTCCATCGGCTTCTCCTCCTCAGGCGGCGTCGCGAATCGGCAGGTCGACCGGGACGCTGGCCGCTTGCGGCTCCGCGTCATGGCGCTCCCACAGCAGGCCGGCGACCAGGAACCCCAGCGTCACGAGCACGAAGATCGATGCGATCGAGGCGAGCGGTCCAAGGAGACTCGACAGGCTCGTGGGAGCAATGATCGAAGCGGCTGGCATCATCGTCCGTGACCTCCTGCTTCCGACCTCACGCACGGATCGTGCCATCGGGGAGATCGTAAATCGTCGCGGTCTGCCGATGGCCCGCCCGCTCGCCCGCACGCTGCAGCGTGCAGTTGCTGAACAACGCCGGTTGCAGCTGGCTGGTGTGCCGGCCGGCGCGCTGTATAAGCGGTTGGGCAGCTGGTGCACAGGCGATGAGGCAGCGCGATCTCGACCAGGACGCCCGGCGCTGGGTGCGGGCCCGCTGCGACCTGCTGGCACCCGACTTGCGGTGAGGAGGTAGGCCCCGCATGAGCGATCCCGGTACGCTCCAGCTGCTGGCGACCGGCCTGAATTTCGTGCCGGCGCTCCTGTGGACCGTGGTGGCAGCGGACCTCTGGTGCTTCCTCCGCAAGCGCCAGAGCCGCGGTGCGGTCTTCCTCATCCTCTTCGTCCTCGCCTGCCTCGTCGCCGTTCACTTCTCCCTGTGGACCCTGTGGATGATGATCCCGCTGCACCTCGGGAGCCCGAGCCCGCTGCGTGGACTGCTCCTCGCGCTCATCGACGCCACGGTCGTGGCCGTGCTGTCCGTCGGCCGGCACTTCGCATTGATCTGGCCCGTCCGGGCCCGGCCCCCCACGGCGGCGTGGCTCGGCGTCAACTACGGCACGGCCTTCGTCGCCGTCACGGCGATCGTGCTCGCCGACCTGCGGTTGGTCGACCTGTCGCCTACCGTCCACTCGGGCTTGTTCACCCTCTTCCCGATCTACCTCGTCTGGCTCGCCACGATGGCCGTGCGGGACGTCCGCCGGCTCGCCCGCTCCGGGGTCTGGCGCCCCGGCCGCTTCGGCGAGCTCAGCTCGGCCGACGTGGCATCGCTCACCCTCGGCCTCGCCTTCATGGTTGCCGCACAGCTCGTCCCGGTCGCCGCGCGGACGACGCCGCTTTCGCTGATGACGCGAGAGACCTCGTCGCCGGCGGCACTCTGGTTCTTCGGCCTCCAGGGCGCCGCGGGCATCGCGTTCGCCGTCTGCTTCGTGGTGCGCGACCTCGCGGACGTTCTCCGGGGATTCGTCGCCGCCGCGGGTGCGCTCGGCGCGACCGCCGGCCTCTACTTCGGCGCCCGCCGTCTCGGAGGACGGCTCGCCGACCCCGAGCTCCGCCGTCTCGTCGACTTCGCCGCCGTCCTCGGCGTCGCCTTCGTGCTGATCCCGGGGCAGGTGTTGCTGCGCGGCGCGCTGGATCAGGTCGTGTTCCGCCGGAGCCGCCGCCGCTGGGCGGAGCTGCAGGCGTTCCTGCAGCACCTCTCGCCCGAGCTGGGCGTCGCCGAATGCTGCCGTCGCGTGCTCGCGGAGCTGGCGCGCGCGATGCAGTTCCGGGGCGTGGCCATCATGCTGGCCGACGCGGAGCCGGTCGTCCACGGCGAGTTCGCGCTCGCGCCGCTGGCGCGCGTGTGGTCCGGCTGCGCGAGCGCGCTGCCGCCGCATGCGCTCGGCCAGAGCGGCTTCCGGGGCCTGCCGCTCCCCCTGCTCGACGCCCTCACCGAGGCCGACGTGGTCGCGATCATCCCGGTCGTCAGCCCGCGCCGCCTCTGGGGCCACGTGCTGGTCAGGACGGACCTGCTCGGCGCCAGCTTCAGCGACGAGGACGACCAGGCGCTCGACGCGGTCGCCGACCAGCTCGCGCTGCTCCTCGACGGCGCGGAGCTGCTCGCACGCACGCGGGCCGTCGAGCGCTCGCTCGCGCACGCCGAGCAGCTCGCCGCCATCGGTGAGCTGGCGGCGCGCATCGCGCACGAGATCCGGAACCCGATCACCGCCGCACGCAGCCTCGCCCAGCAGCTCGTCCAGGAGGAGTCGGCCTTCGGCGAGGAACATCGTCTCATCCTCGCCGAGCTCGAGCGGGTGGAGAAGCAGGTCGCGGCGCTGCTGCGCTTTGCGCGCCGCGAGGAGTTCCGCTTCGAGGGCGTCGACCTCGGCGAGCTCGCGCGCGCGACGGTTGCGGGCTTCCGGACGCGCCTGGAGGCGGCCGGGGTCGGTGTCGAGCTCGAGCTGGCGGATGGCGTGACGGCGCGTGCGGATCGCGAGAAGATGCGCCAGGTGCTCATCAACCTGATCGAGAACGCGCTCGACGCGCTCGAGCCCTTCTACTCGCGCAAGGAGGCGGGGACGGGGCTCGGGCTCGCGATCGCGAAGCGTACGGTCGACGCGCATGGCGGCAGGATCGAGCTCGCGAGCCAGGCGGACGCCGGTATGACCGTCCACATCGAGCTGCCGCTCGCACGCCCGCCGGAAGGGCCACCCCGGCAATGAAGGGCCGAGTCCTGGTCGTCGACGACGAGCGCGCCATCGGCATCGCCATCCAGCGACTGCTCGCCGGGCGCGGACACCACGTGGACACCGCGCTCTCGGCCGAGGACGCCTTCGGCCGGCTCGCGGAGAGCGCGTACCACATCGTGATCACGGACCTGAGCCTCAAGCAGGCGAGCGGCATGGACGTGCTCCGCTGGACGAGGCAGCACGCCCCGGAGACCGCGGTCATCATGATCACCGCCTTCGGCTCGGAGAAGATCGCGGTCGAAGCGATGAAGCTCGGCGCCGCCGACTACCTGCCAAAGCCGTTCGACAACGACGAGCTCCAGCTGACCGTCGAGCGCGTCCTCGAGGGCATCGCCCTCCGGCGGGACCTCCGCCGTCTGCAGGAGCAAGTCGAGGGCGCCTACCAGTTCGAGCGCATCGTCGGCAGGAGCGCCGCCATGCAACGGGTGTTCGACGTGGTTCGAAAAGTGGCCGACACCGACCTCACCGTGCTGGTGCGCGGCCCGAGCGGCACCGGCAAGGAGCTCGTCGCGAACGCCCTCCACTACAACAGCGCCCGCCGCGGCAGGCCGCTCGTGAAGGTCAACTGCGCGGCCTTCACCCGGGAGCTCGTCGAGAGCGAGCTCTTCGGCCACGAGAAGGGGGCCTTCACCGGCGCGGCGACGGCGCGCGAAGGCAAGTTCGAGATCGCCGACGGCGGGACCCTCCTGCTCGACGAGATCGGCGACATGAGCCTCGAGACGCAGGCCAAGATCCTGCGCGTGCTGCAGGAGCGCGAGTTCGAGCGCGTCGGCGGCAACCGCTCCATCCGGGTGGACGTCCGCATCATCGCGGCGACCAACCAGGACCTCGAGGGCAAGGTGAAGGGCGGCAGCTTCCGCGAGGATCTCTACTACCGGCTGAACGTCGTCTCGATCGTGCTGCCCGCGCTCCGCGAGCGGGTGGAGGACATGCCGCTCCTCATCGAGCACTTCCTCGCGGCGGCCGCGGCGCGGCTCAAGCGCGAGCCGAAGGCACTCGCCCCCGATGCCTACCGGGCGCTCTGCGCGCACGAGTGGAAGGGGAACGTCCGCGAGCTCGAGCACGCCCTCGAGCAGGCCGTGGCCCTCGCCTCCGGTCCCGAGATCGGGCTCGCCGACCTCCCCGCGTCCGTGCGCGGCGACCCGGAGGTCGCCGCGCGGTCCGACGAGAGTGCGGGCTCGTTCCGCGCCGCGAAGCAACGCGTGATCGAGCGCTTCGAGCGGCAGTTCATCGAAGAGGCGCTCGGGCGGCACCATGGCAACATCTCGCACGCGTCGGAGGAGATGGGCATGTACCGGCAGCACCTGCAGCTGAAGCTCACCGAGTACGGCATCGACCCGGCGAAGTTCCGGACACGGCGTTAGGGCACCCGGGGCTGTCGTACGGGGACATTGCCTGCGGAGTACTGCGGGGCTAGGGATTGCCTCGTGACGCTCCTTCCGACACGACGGCGGCTGCGGGGGGGTCGCGTGGGGATGACCGAGGTACGCGTGCGTGTGGTGAACCTGGCTGATACCAGCCGGTTCGCCGAGGTCGACATGGTCGTCGACTCCGGGGCCATCTACTCCGTGGTGCCCGCGGGTGTGCTCCGCCGGATCGGCGTCGAGCCACAGGAGACGCAGGTGTTCGGCCTCGCGAACGGCGAGAGCGTCCGCCGCCA
>VBKG01000489.1 GCA_005879585.1 Deltaproteobacteria bacterium
CACGGCCTACTCGCCGCGCGTCTCCGTCGCGTCGACGCCGCTCTGCCCGCCGTCGAGCAGATCCGGGCCATGGGCCGCGCTTACTTCGAAGGTCGAGTATAGCCCCTCACCCACGCGCGTGCCGTCGAGGACGAGCAGTTCGTGATCGACACCCCGAGCGCGCGGGAGCGGCACGGAATTCCGCCGGGGCAGTGGCGCACCCCGATCGATCGGGCGGCCGCGCCGGCGCGCGGCGTGCGCCTCGTCTCGCTCCGGCGCATCCGGACGCAGAGCGTCGACGCGATGATGCGCTGGATGCCGCAGTACTTCCGCGGCGAAGAGGCGCGCGGGCTCGCGTTCACCACCCAGTTCGTACTGAGCGGCACCGGGGGCGGCGCCTGGGCGATGCGCATCGCCGGCGGCCGGTGCGAGGTGAGGCCCGGCACCATGGAGGCGCCCGACCTGACGATCCGCATGCCGGCGCGCCTCTTCCTCGCCATCCACCGCGGCGACCGGAGTGCCGCCTGGGGCCTCGTGACGGGTCGTATTCGCCTCGCCGGCCGCCGGCGTCTCTTCCGGCACTTCCCGCGGCTTTTCCCGACCGAGGCGCCGAGCACCCCCTTCGCCCGCTGGCTCTTCCTCGCGCGGCGGCGGTGGCGGCGACCGCGACGGCGGCGGCCGCCGGCCTGAATCAGTACGCCGATCGGTCGATGAACGCGCCGCTCGGTGACCCCTCGCCGTTGCAACTGCGCGGGTCGGGCTCCGGTGCCGGCGGCAATTTGGCCCAGTTGACCTTCAGCTGCTTGGAATCGACCACCGTGACGCCGTCGGGGAAGCTCAGGTTCTTGCCGAGGAGCTCGGGCGGCTGGGGCATACCGCCGACGAACCGGACCATCGACACGCGGCCACAGCCGGTCGAGAAGTCCGCGTTCAGGTTCAGCTCGGCGAAGTAGAGCGTGCCGTCGGAGCCGACGGCCATGCCGATCGGGTTCTTCACCGTCCCCGGCGGGGCGATGGTCCGGACGAACACGCCGTTGGCGTCGTACTCGTTGATCACTGGAGGGAAGAGGACGCTATCGACGTACCAGTGGTCGGTACCCGGGACGCGGACGATGTCGGCGGGAATCGTCACGCCGGGGGTGGGAAAGATCGTCTTCGTCGGCGGCGTGGTAACGAGGCGGTCGACGCTGTTACAGTCCGCCGCGCTCGTCGGGAACGGTGGCGAGTACTTCCACACCTTGGCGGCACCCGTCTCCGGCACGTAGATGTTCCCGGCGTCGTCCATCGCCGGCATGCCGGCCTGCGCGAGGTTCTTGTCGAGGAAGCAGTAGCTGTCATAGCGGGCCTGCGGACCCCGGAAGAACACGGTCAGGGTGCCGTGGTGGGCAGGATTGGTGTCGCTCGGGTCCCCGCTACCGACGTCGTTGCCGTACATGTTGCCCTGCGCATCGAAGACGCAGCCCTGCGGGTCGGCATTGCCCTGCGGCGGCTGTCCCGGGTCGGTCCCTTGCGGGGTCGTCTCGAAGCCCGGCCATCCGGTGTGGATGTGGCGCTTCGCCCACTTGCCGTTCCGCTTGAACACCGCCCAGCCGTCGGCATCCTTTCCGGTATAGAAGCGGCTGCCGCGACTTGTGACGCTGCAGCGCGCCTGGGGCGGGTTCCGGTCGAGGCACGCTTCCCGGTACGTGTCGTCGGCAACCACGAACTTCCCGGTGAGTCCCTTGCCGCGCGGGAAGAAGCAGAGCTTGCCGTTCACGTGGCGCCCGACGCGCGGCGGCGTGCCGAGGATGTCGGGGTTCGGGGGGTCGGGGTCGATGAACACGACCTTCGGCGGCAACGGGGTACCGTTCACCAGGTACGCATCCATGTACTCGCCCTGGGTGCTCAGCACCACGTCGAAGGCCCGGGCGGCCGCGTGGGGTAGCAGCAGCGCTGCCAGGCCAAGAGCCGCGATGAGCGCCCGTCCGCGTGCGATCGGCATCATGGATCCTCCCGGCGCTCCGTACGACGGCCGACGGACGACGGTCAATGAAAAAACGTCCTGCCGCCCTGACCGCACGGTCAAAGCGACCGGAACGCGCTCACGCGTTTTTTGTAGTTGACACCGGTTGCGGACCCCACCTACATCCGCGGTGGCTTTCGCGGGAGGTGACGCAATGGACCGTTCGAACCGCCGCATCGAGACCCTGTTGGGACTGGCCCTGCTGCTGAGCGCCCCCGCCGCCGCCCGAGCCGAGGACTGGCCGATGTACGGCCGCGACCTGAAGCACAGCTTCACGAACTCCGCCGCGCTCATCAACGCCAGCAACGTGACGACGCTCCTGCCGGCGTGGACGTTCCTCACCGGCGACGCGGTCAGCGCCTCGCCCGCGATCGTCAACGGGGTCGTGTACGTCGGGGCGTGGGATGGCTTCTTCTACGCCCTCGACGCGAACACCAGCTCGCCAAGCGGCGCCATGATCTGGAAGTTCCAGGTGGACTGCCAGAGCGATATCTTCCCGATCCCGGCGCAGTGCCCCGGCGGGCCGAGCCCCGTGAACGACCGTGTGACGACGGACGGCGGGCTGATCACCTCGTCGGCCGCCGTCGTCAACGGGAAGGTCTACTTCGCCGGCGGCAAGACGATGTACTGCCTCAAGGCGAGCGACGGCTCGCTCCTCTGGAAGCGGGTCGTCTGCGGCAATCCCGAGGCGTCCAACTGCGAGCAGGATCCGAACGACCCGATCCGCATCTTCTCCTCGCCGGCCGTCTTCAAGAACCGCGTCTTCGTCGGCATCACGACGGACGGCGTCACCGGATATCGCGGCGCCATCGTCGCGCTCGATGCCAAGACCGGGAAGATCCGCCGCCGCTTCGAGGTCGACCCCATGCTCGATCCGGACGGCAAGCCGCTGCGCGGCCCCGGCCGCAACCGCGGCTGCGGCGGCATCTGGAGCTCGGGCGCGGTCGACGAGCGCAAGCGCCTGGTGTTCTTCGGCACCGCCGACTGCGGCGCCGACGCGCCGCCGCCGTACCACGAGGCCATCCTGGGGCTTCGGACGGGTAGCTTGCGGGCCAAATGGGCCTATCGCCCGCGCGCCGGGGACACGTGCGATTTCGACTTCGGCGCGTCCGCGAACGTCATCGACCTCGGCGGCAATTCATGGCTCGGGGTCGGCGGCAAGGACGGGACGTACTACATCCTGAATCGTCTGACCAAGAATCGTGGCGGCGAGCTCGTGTGGCGGTCCAACGTCGTCTTCGGCGGCTACTCGGGCGGCTTCATCGGCTCGACCGCTTTCGACGGCCAGCGGGTCTACGGCGGCACGGCCCCGTGGGAGCAGAACGGGGGCGCGTCGTCGGCAGCGTCGGCCGTGTCCGGCTCCCCGGCCGTCGTCTTCAACGGGACGCTGTTCCCGCCGTCGCTCCGCGCCTTCGACGCCGCGACGGGGACGCCGCTCCAAAGCTTCACGTTCCCCGGATCGGTGAACTCCAGCCCGGCGATCGTCGGCGGCCTGCTCGTCGTCGGCTCCGGAAATTCGTTCAACGGCAGCGGCAGCGCCGTGAACGCATACAAGCTGCCGTAGCGTCGTGACGCGCACCGGGAGAGGCCGACGGACCTCCCCCGGCGACGGATCCCCATCGCCGGCCGTGGCCCCCGTCAACACGGGAGTGGCGGGATTCTCCGCGCCGCGATACGTGGAGGGTGCCGCCGGATGACCATGATCGCGAGCATCGCCGTGAGCCCCGAGAGCGCGGACGTCTTCCGCGTCACCGTCACCGAGCGCGAAACCCACACGGTCCACCGCGTGACCGTGCCGGCGTCGTACTACGAGAAGCTGACCGGCCGGCGCGTCG
>VBKG01000490.1 GCA_005879585.1 Deltaproteobacteria bacterium
GACCTCACCGATCCCGGTGCACCGATCGAGGTCTGCGAGATCCAGGAGTTGAAGAGCTGGGGGGACACCGCCTACACATCGCTGGCGCCGCTCACCCGGAATCGGTCCCTGCTGGCCTGGTACAGCAGCGCGGTCGGTCAGGAGCTGCCGTGGTTCCAGGGTATCTCCTCGCCGAGCGACATCTGGCTCGCCGACGTCGATTTCAAACGCGCGCCCGCCGGCTGCGTGCACCCGCCCCCCGAACGCGGCTGCGAACCGCCGCCCCTACCCGAGCACACTCGGCCGTTCGACGTCACGGGCGCCCACCTCCTGACCGTCGCTCCCGTGATCTGGCCGGCGCAGATCCTGTCGTTCCGGGCCGACGCGCAGGTGCACGGCTCGAGCCTCGATCTCACCCTCCAGCCGCTCGACGATGTGACCAAGGCGCCGGTGGGCGCGCCGTGGACGGCGACCACCGCCGTGATTTCTGCCGATGGCACGTTCACGGCCGCTTTCGGCACCCAACCCCTGCCGGCGGCAGCCTATCCGCTCCTCAACGACCCGTTCCTGACCGTCCACGAATTCGTCCTGAGCGGCGCGACGACGTCGAGCGACGGTTTCTGCGGGTCCGTCGCCGGCTATGCGCAGGTGTTCGGGACGCAGCTGTCGGATCGAATCCGGCTCGAGGGGTCGACGTTCGGCGCGGTGCGCATCATCGGCGATGCGCTGCCCCCACCCGCGACCGCGTGTGCGCGTGCAGGGATCTCGACCGTCACGGACGCCTCTTGTACCATCGCGACGATCCACACGCATGACGATCGGCTGGCGACTCTACTCCTGCGACGACCATCTCGACCTCTGGAACCTCCCGCGCGACGTGTGGGAGGACCGGCTGCCGGCGCGCTTCCGCGAGCGCGGTCCGCGGGTGGTCGAGGCAGGGGACCGCGCATGGTGGACCTGCGACGGCGCCGCGATGGGACCCTTCGGCACGAGCCTCATCCGCGACTACAGCGCGATCACGCGCGCCGGCATCGAGGACGACGGCCTCCGCGCGGCGCGCCCCGCGCTGCGCCTGCAGGACATGGACCGCGACGGGATCTTCGCGTCGGTCATCTACGGCCCGAACCTCTTCGGCCTGCCGATCGACGACCCGGAGCTGAAGGCCGCGGCGCTGGGTGCGTACAACGACTGGGCGCTCGAGTTCAACCGCCACGACCCGGAGCGGCTGTGCGTGCTGCCCGTGCTGCCGACGCATGCCCCCGAGGCAGCGATCGCCGAGCTCGAACGCGTCGCACGGCTCGGCCACCGCGGCGTCGTCATCAGCCCGTTCGAGTTCCGCTGCGCGGATCCCGACTGGGAACGGTTCTGGGACGCGGCCGAGGCGACGGGATTGCCGGTGAGCTTTCACATCGGGCGCGGGACGTCGCAGGTCCGCGTCGCCCCGGGAAGCTGGGAGCTCGCGGCGTTCTCCGCGGTCGGGCCGATGCAGCTCGACGAGCCGCTCGCGATGATGGTCTACTCTGGCGTGCTCGAACGGCATCGGCGTCTCCGTCTCGTCCTTGCGGAGTCGGGCATCGGGTGGCTTCCGTACTTCGTCCATCGCATGGATGCGGCCGCCGAGAAGCACGTTTCCAAGGCGAGAGACTATCGGCTCCAGGCGAGACCGAGCGAGATCTTCCGCCGCCAGGTGTACGCGACGTTCGAGGAGGAGCCGCTCGGGCCCGAGCTGCTGCCGCTGCTTGGCCCGGACAACTTCATGTGGGCGTCGGATTACCCCCATCCGGACAGCACGTTCCCGCACTCGCGCGAGGCGATCGCCCGCGCCTTCGCGGGGCTCGATGCGGCGTTCGTCGAGCAGGTGACGGCGACGAACTGCGCGCGGCTCTACGGGTTCACACGAACAGCGTGAGCGAGCCGGGGTAAGCTGACCGTCCGCATGCTCTGCGGCCGGCGCGTCAGTCGACGCGACCGCGGAGCTGAATCAGCTCGAGCCGGTACCCGTCGGGGTCCTCGATGAACGCAATTTCGGAGCCGCCGTGCTTCATCGGGCCGGGCTCGCGGACGATTTTCACGCCCTTTGCGCGAAGCTCGTCGCAGACGCGGTAGACATCGTCGACGCCGAACGCGACGTGGCCGAAGCCGCTGCCGACGTCGTAGCGCTCCGTGTCCCAGTTGTGCGTCAGCTCGAGTACGCATTAGCGCGTGCCGCGTACCGGCTCCATCCTGTCTCCCATGCCGCGGCCTGACCGGCGGCCTGCATCTTGCCGCGCTCTGCAGCCGGGTGTAACGGCTCCGCGAGGAGGCGCGCCATGAAGTTCAGCTGGTTCCACCTGATGCCGTACCGCTGGCTGCCGCCCGATTTCCGCGAGCGCTACCACGGCGTCTGGGTCGACGTGCCGAACCGCCTCTACGACCCCGAGCGCGGCCACGAGCTCTACAACGAGTACCTCGACATGCTCGAGTACGCCGGCCAGATGGGCTTCGACGGGCTCGGCGTCAACGAGCACCACCAGAACGCGTACGGCATGATGCCGTCGCCGAACCTGATGGCCGCGGCGCTGGCGCGGCGCGCGACCGACTCGATGCTGCTCGTGCTCGGCAACTCGATCGCGCTCTACAATCCTCCCATCCGTGTCGCGGAGGAGTTCGCGATGCTCGACGTCATGTCGGGGGGGCGGCTGATCGCGGGCTTCCCCGTCGGCACGTCGATGGACACGAACTACTGCTACGGCGTCAACCCGGCGACGCTCCGTGACCGCTACCGCGAGGCGCACGACCTGATCATCAAGGCGTGGGCCACGCGCGAGCCGTTCCCCTGGAACGGCACGTACACGAAGCTCCGCTACGTGAACGTCTGGCCGCGGCCGATCCAGCAGCCGCACCCGCCGATCTGGATCCCGGGCCTCGGCTCGCTCGAGACCTGGGACTTCTGCGTCCAGCACGACTACAACTACAGCTACCTCTCCTTCAGCGGCTACAAGCGCGCCAAGCGCATGATGGACGGCTACTGGGAGCGGCGGGCCGCGCTCGGCGCCGACTCGAACCCGCACAGCGCGGCCTTCTTCCAGCAGGTGTGTCTCAGCGACACCGATGGCGCCTGCGAGCGCGAGTGGTGGCCGCACGTCGACTACTTCTTCAACAAGTGCCTGCACCTCTACCCCGGCATGGTGGGCGCGCCGGGATACATGAGCGAGGCGTCGATGCGCGCGGGCATCGTGTCGCAGATCGGTAACACGAGCCTGAACCTCGGACGGGACAAGACGTGGAAGGAGCTCTGCGACGAGCGCTACATCGTCGCCGGCTCGCCGGCGACCGTCCGCCAGCAGCTCGAGGAGCTCGGGCGCTCGCTGCGCGTCGGCCACCTCCTCCTCGGGCTCCACATCGGCTCGGCGCCGATCGAGCTCGTGAACCACGCAACCGAGCTGTGCGCCACGCAGGTTCTGCCGCATCTCCGGCCGATGTGGAACGAGTGGGAGGACCGCTGGTGGCCGAAGGCGCTCCCCGCGGCACGGCGCGCACGGCCGGGCAGCCGGAACGCCGCCGTCGAGCAGGTGCGGCCATGAGCGCGCCCCTGTCGCGGGTGATCGAGCTCGGCGCGGCGCGGCCGCGCATCGAGGTGCTGGAGGCGGGCGACGGCCCGCCCCTCCTCTTCCTCCACGGCGCCGGTGGCATTCCGGTGTGGGAAGGCGTCCTGCCGCTCCTCGCGCGCGCGTTCCGCGTCCACGCACCGCTCCTCCCCGGCTTCGGCCAGTCGACTGGTC
>VBKG01000107.1 GCA_005879585.1 Deltaproteobacteria bacterium
ACGCGGGTGCTGAGGCCGTCCAAGCGGGCGTTCGTACCCTTGAGCTCGTCGCGGATCTCGCGGAGCATCTGCACGGTGGTAGACTCACCGCGGGGCACGAAGCGAATGTACGCGCGCGCTCGGGCGGAGCCAAGCGGGCGCCACGTATAGTTTCGGAAACCCGAAGCCTCAGGACGCGAATGCGCCGAGCGCGTCCGCCAGCCGCTCGACGTCGTGGCCGAGCGGCCGGTCCTCCAACAGCGGGGCGACCAGCCGGCGGATCGCGGCATGGGCGGCGCGCGTGCCCGCGGCCAGCATGTCGCCGCCGACCAGATCCACCGCCTCGGCGGCCGCAAGCAGCTCGATCGCGACGACGCGCCGGCCGTTCTCGAGCAGACGACGCGCCTGGCGGACGGCGACCGTTCCCATGCCGACGACGTCCTGGTTGTTGGCGTTCGTCGGCACCGACCCGAGGCTCGCGGGATGGGCGAGCACGCCATTCTCCGCGACGGTCGAGCTGGCGCAGTACTGGAGGCCCATGAGGCCGCTCCGCACGCCGGCGTCGTTGCGGATGAGGAAGGGCGGCAGCCCGCCGTTGGCCGCGGGGTCGAGGAGTCGCGCGAGCCGCCGCTCGGAGAAGAGCGCGACCTCCGCGAGCGCCACCTTCAAATGATCCATGGCGAGCGCGATCGGCTGCCCGTGGAAGTTGCCGGCATGGAGTACCGCGCCCTCCTCGGGGAAGAACGTCGGATTGTCGGTGACCGCGTTCAGCTCGACCCCGACCACCTGCCGCACGTGCGCGAGCGTGTCGCGCACGGCGCCGAGGACCTGCGGGACGCAGCGCACGGTGTAGGCGTCCTGCACGGGTCGGCCGCCGCGCGCGCTCGCGTCGCGCAGCCGCCGGCTGCCGGCGAGGAGCGTCCGCAGGTGAGCCGCCGCCGCGACCTGCCCGGCGTGCGGCCGCGCCGCGTGGACGCGCGCGTCGAGTGCTTCCGGGTTGGCGCCGAGCGCTTCGAGCACGAGCGCGGCCGCAACCTCGGCCGCCCGGACGAGCTCCTCGGCGCCGAGGACCACGAGCGCCGCCTGCGCCGTCTCGCAGGCGGTGCCGTTCATGAGCGCCAGCGCCTCGCGCCCCTCGAAGGCGACGGGCGTGATGCCCGCCTGGGCGAGCGCCGGCGCGGCGCGGACACGGCTCCCCCGCCACTCGACGTCGCCCTCGCCCATGACCGCCGCCGCCACGTGGGCCAGCTCGACGAGGTCGCCGCTCGCGCCGACCGAGCCGATCTCCGGGACGATCGGGTGGACGCCGGCGTTGAGCATCGCGACCAGTGTGTCGACGACGACCGGCCGCACCGCCGAGCGTCCCTGCGCGAGGGAGAAGGCGCGCGCCGCCATCGTCGCGCGCACGACCGAGGCGGCATGCGGCGCGCCGAGCCCCGTCGCGTGGCTGCGGACGAGGTTCTTCTGGAAGCGGGCGGCGGCGTCCGGCGCGACCGGGCGGTCGACGAGCGGGCCGCAGCCCGTGTTGAGCCCGTAGACCGTCCGACCGGAGGCGGCGAGCGCGACGAGCTGCGCATGGCTCGCCTCGAGCCGGCTCCGCACGCGGTCGCCGAGCACCACGGCCGCGCCCGCCGCGATGCGCCCGAGCGCCTCGAGCGTCAACGGCTCGGGAGGTGCCAAGACGACCGCGTCCTCGGCTCGCTCGCCGGCCGCGTACACGCGCGGGACGCTATCGGAAGGCCGAAAATCGCGCAAACCCGGACGTGCCGGAGAGAATTGCTCGCCGGCAACTTCCCTGGTAGGGATCGACGCCCAGGTGCGGATGGCGGTCACCGCGCTCGCCGCCGTCACGATCGCGGGCTGCAGCGCGCCGGGCTTCCTGCTCCCCGAGGGGGAGCTCCTGCGCGACGTGTACGTGCGCGGCTCCCCCGCCGTCCCCGCGGTGGCGCTCACCTTCGACGACGGCCCGAACGGCCGCTGCACGGAGGCGGTCCTCGACGCGCTGGCCGAGCACGGCACGCGGGCGACGTTCTTCGTGCTCGGGGCCAACGTCGCGACCGGGCGGAACGACTCGCTCCTCGCCCGCATGGTGCGGGATGGACATACGATCGGCATCCACGGCCACACGCACCTCGTGCCGCCGCTCTTCCACGAGCGGCTGATCCGGCGCGAGATCCGCACGGCGCTCGCCGCCGTGGACCGCGCGCTCCGTCACGCCGGGGTCGC
Organism: Deltaproteobacteria bacterium; assembly: GCA_005879585.1. Taxonomy (GTDB): domain Bacteria; phylum Desulfobacterota; class Binatia; order DP-6; family DP-6; genus DP-3. Next base: position 2,206 of record VBKG01000107.1, read on the forward strand.
CGATCCGCCGCGCGTCGCGTTCTTCCGGCCGCCCTTCGGCCTCGTGACGGGCACGACGGCGCGCGTCGCCGCGGAGGCCGGGCTCGTGATCGTCGAGTGGACGGTGTCGGTCGGGGACTGGCACGCGGGCCGGCGCGCCGAGGACGTGACGGCGGCCGTCCTCGCGCGGGTGCGGCCCGGCGACGTCATCGTCCTGCACGACGGCGTCGAGACCCATCAGCGCTCGGTCGAATGCTGCGTGGACCGCGTGGCCGTCGCCGAGACGGTTCGCCGCCTCGTGCCCGCCCTCCATGAGCGCGGGCTGCACGTCGCGCCGCTCGCCGAGCTCCTCGGCTTCGAGGCTGGTTTGACTTCCTCGCGGCGGCGGCTTTAAAGGGCGCCGGCACGGGTGGGGTTTGAGCGCGGCATGCGCGTCCTCCTGATCTCGGCGAACCAAGAACAGAGTCCGGACCCCGTCGCCCCGCTCGGCGTGTGCTACGTGGCGACCGCGGCGGCGGCGGCCGGGCACGACGTGGAGGTGCTGGACCTCTGCTTCGTGTCGGACGCGGAGCACGCGGTGCGCGAGGCCGTTGGACGCGTCCGGCCCGATGCCATCGGTCTCTCCCTCCGCAACGTCGACAACTGCGCCTATCCCGACACCGTCTCATACCTGCCGCACTACCGCCGGATCGTCGACGTGTGCCGCGCGGTCTCGGATGCGCCGCTCGTGCTCGGCGGATCGGCGTTCACGACGATGCCGCAGCACTACCTGGAGACGCTGGCCGTTCCCCACGGCATCGTCGGCGAAGGCGAGCACGCCTTCGTCAAGCTCCTCGCCCGCCTCGCGGCGCGCGAGGACCCGGCTTCGCTGCCCGGGGTGGCGTCCTGGACGCCCGGCACGGGCGTGCGCCGCAACCCGCCGGCATGGCTGCCGTCGCCGGACGTCGTGACCGCGTCGCGCCGCTGGATCGACAACCAGCGCTACCTCGAGTGCGGCGGCATGGCCAACCTGCAGACGAAGCGCGGCTGCCACTTCAAGTGCACGTACTGCGCCTATCCGGTGATCGAAGGCCGCGGCATGCGGCTCCGCGAGCCCGCCGCCATCGCCGCGGAGGTCCACGGCATGGTGGACGACCTCGGCCTTCATCAGTTCTTCATCGTCGACAGCATCTTCAACGCGCCGCGCGGCTACGCCGAGCGCGTCTGCGACGCGCTCCGGCCGCTCGGTCGCCGCATCCGGTGGTCGTGCTTCGTCGGACCCGGGAATTTCACCGCGGAGCTCGCCGACCGTTTGATCGCCGCCGGCTGCCAGTCCGTCGACTTCGGCACCGACGCGGCGGCCCCCGCGACGCTGCGCGCCTTCCGCAAGAGCTTCAACGTCGACGACATCCTCGCCGCGTCGACGCTCTGTCGCGAGCGGAACCTCCCCTTCTGTCACAGCCTGGTCTTCGGCGGCGAGGGCGAAACGTGGGAGACCGTCCAGGAGACGATCGCCGTGATGGACGCCTGCCGGCCGACGGCGGTAATTGCCATGTGCGGGGTGCGCGTCTATCCGGAAACGCCGCTCGCCGAGACGTTACTCGCGCGGCGGGAGATCACCGGTGTGGCCTCGCTCTACGAACCCTATTTCTATTTCGCGCCTGCCGTGCGTGAGGGGCTCGCGGAGCGCGTGGCGGCGGCAGCGCGCGCGCGCCGGAACTGGCTGCTGCCCGGCAACCGCCTGGACGACGAGGACGCCATCGTGGCGCAGCTGCGCGGCCGCGGCATCAAGGGCGACCTCTGGCGCTTCGCCCCCGCGCGGCGGCTCGGACGGGCGCTCTCCCGGGCTTCCGACGGGCGGCATGCGTGAGACCGCGGCGGACCTCGAGGCGGCGCTCGCCGTCGCGCCCGTCGATGAGCGGGTCTACACGCTCCTCGCCGAGTCGGGCGTCGACGGTGACCTCTTCAACCAGCGGCAGCACCGCTGCTGTGAGCTCGTCGACCGCTACGGGCTGCACCTCGCCGTCGCGACCGCCGGCCTGCTCGACCTGGCACCCGCCCTCGCGGTTCCACGGACCGCGGCGGAGGTCGCCGCGACGCGCGGCTTCGTCCGCGCCTTCCATCCGGCGCTCGAGTGGTTGCTCGAGCGGCTGGCGGGTGCGGGCTTCCTTCACCGCGAGACGCCCGCGCCCGGCGGGCGCTATCGGCTCCCGCGGCCACTGCCGTCGGTCTCGCTCGCGCCCTTACGGGACGCCGTCCTCGACCGCGACCCGACGTACGGGCCCACCTTCGCGCTGCTCGACGAGGCCGCGGCGGTCTATCCGCGGGTCGCGCGCGGCGAGACCACCGGCGAGCAGGCGCTGTTCCAGAAGGTGGCGATCTGGACCGCCTACTTCAACAACACGAACCCGTTCTACGCGCTCAACAACCGGCTGGCGGCGCAGGTGGCGGCCGCCCGCCTGCCCGCCGGCGGCGGGCGGGTGCTCGAGGTCGGCGCCGGCCTCGGCAGCGGGACGGAGGCGTTGCTCGGCCGTCTGCAGGCGATGGGCCGCCTGGCGCTCGTGACCGCCTATCACGTGACCGAGCCGGTGCCGTTCTTCCGCCGGCGCGCCCAGCGGGCGCTCGACGCGGCGTGGCCGGCCGCGCCGCTCCGCTTCGCCGACCTCGACCTCAACCGGTCCTGGGAGGCGCAGGGTGTGCCGGCGGCGAGCGTCGACCTCGTCTGGGCGGTCAACGTGTTCCACCTGGCGCGCGAGCTCGACCAAGCGCTCGAGCAGGCGTTCCGGAGCCTCGCGCCGGGAGGCTGGATCGTCCTCGGGGAAGGCATCCGGCCGTTCCCGGGCCAGGTCGTCGGCGCGGAGTTCCCGTTTCAGCTGCTGCGCAGCTTCGTCGAGGTCGGCACGGATCCGGAGCTCCGGCCGACGCACGGTTTCCTCGCGCCCGAGCACTGGGTCGCTGCGCTCGGCCGCGCCGGCTTCGAGCGGCCGGCGCTCGTCCCCGACCTGTTCCGCGTGCGCGAGGTGTTCTCGGGATTCTTCGCCGGCGTCGTGTGCGGACGCCGACCGGTCGGATAGGCGACGCGCGACAGCATCACGCGAGCTTCCGTCGCGGCCGCGACGCGCGAAATCCCCGCTTCCCGTCTTGCGGTCGGCCTTGCGTCGCGGCGTAGCGGCGCGTCATGGTCCGCCGTGCTCCCGGTGCTGCTCCTCGCCGCGACGCTCGCCTGCGACGACGGCGACGTGCCCGCCGCACCCTGGCGCGTGACCCAGGTGGTCGACGGCGTCACCGCCCTGGCTCCCGCGGCCGGCGGCGCGGCGTGGGGGGCGGCCGAGGGCATGGTTCCGGCCCCCATCGGCGCGGTCCTCCGCCACCTCGTCGACTTCGACCGGATGCCGGAGATGATTCCCTGGCTCGCCACGACGCGCGTGCTCGAGCGCGCCGCCGACGAGGCGCTCGTGTACTTCCGCTACGACCTCCCGTGGCCCGTCGCCGACCGCGACTACACCGCGCGCTACCGCTGGACATTGCTGCCGACGGGACGCGGCCGGGTCGAGATCGTCGACGCCGACGGCGCCGGCCCGCCGGTCGACGGTGCCGTTCGCGTCACCGATCTCCGCGCCTGCTTCAGCCTCGAGACGCGCGCAGACGACCGGACCCGCGTCCGCTACCGCGTGCACATGGAGCTCGGCGGCCGGCTTCCACGCCGCATGAAGGACGAGGCCGTGAAGAAGCTCGCGCTCCGGAGCGTGCTCGGGCTACGCCGCTACTTCTCCCCGCCGCTCGTGCGGTGAACCGACCCGGTCGGCCGCACGGTTCCAGCCGCGACCCGCCAGATAGAGCAGACCGGGCACGACCCACACGAGCTCGCGGAGCCGGACGGCGAGCCCGACGGCGAGGCCCGTCGCAGGCGCGTAGCCGAGCATGCCGAAGACCCACATCTCCGCCCCCTCGAGCGCGCCCACCGCGGCGGGCACCGGCAGCGAGTGCGCCGCCCCGGTCGCGAACACCGCCGCGACCACCGCCAGCGGGTCGTGCGGCAGCCCGAAGGCGGCGAGCAGCAGGCGATACTCGGCGAGGACGACGAGGTTCACGCCGACGCCGACGGCGAGCGCCCGCGCGAGACGGCGCGGCTGACGGACGAGCCGGCTCGCGTCGTCCTCCGCGCGCGCGAGGACGTCCATCCGGCCACGTACGACGCGCAACCGGTCGAGCCCCGTCGCGCGCGCCGCCGCGGTCACGAGCCCGCTCCGCTTGCGGAGACGCCGGACGGCGAGCACCACGCCGACGGCGAGCGCGCCGACGCCGGTGCCGACGGTCACGAGCGCGCCCTCGAGCTCGGGAACGCCGCGCCGGAGGAGCAAGGCCGCGTAGCAGAGCGCGAACGGCGCGGACCCGACCATCTCGAGCGTCCGGTCGACGACCACGCTGGCAATCGCGCTCGACGCCGGCACCGACGCGCGGACGAGGAGTGAGACGCGGAGCGGCTCGCCGCCGAGCTTGGCGCTCGGCAGCAGCGACGAGAGGCTGTGGCCGGCGGCGCGGTACGTCGTGAGCCGGCGGAGGCTCGGACACGTCCCGACGCCGCCGAGCACGATGCGCCAGCGGAGCGCGTAGCCGGCATAGGCGGCGGCGACGGCGACGCCGAAGGCGACGAGCAGCCGCGGCTCCGGCTCGCGCGCGAGGAGCGCCGCGGCGGGCACGCCGAACCGGTAGAGCACGTAGACGAGGCCGCCGGCGCAGACGAGGAAGTTGATACCGAGGAGGAGCGCCGGGGTCAGCGCGCCGTCACGCGGCCGGAGACGGCTCATAGCACCCGATCGTCGCGCCCGCCGCGAGGTGCTCACCGAGGATCGCCTCGATCGGCCGGTGGTCGAGGACCTCGAACTGGCTCGCCTCGAGGTCGAAGCGCGCGCCCGTCTCGGTGTAGGGCGCGACGCCGGGTGATCCGGGCGTCAGGACGCCGATCACGGGCAGCAGCCGGCGCTGGATGGCGGCCGGCTCGCGGGTGGAGATCACCACCCTGGCGGCCGGGGCGCCGAACGACACGACGGCGACGAGCCGGCAGAGCATGTCGTCGCTCACCCCCGCGTGGCGCGGCGTGCCGCTCGCCTTCCGCAGGCGCGGCAGGCTCACGTAGACAACCATCCCCCGTCGCTCGAGATGGCGGACGTGAGCGAGGAGCGCCAGGAGCTCGAAGGCGACGTCGTCGTTCAGGCCGAGCAGCACCCCGGGGTTGGCCGACCACATGCCCGCGTCGCAGGCGCGGTCGAAGTTCGAGAGCCGGCGCGCGAAGTCGCTCCGCGGATTGTCCGGCGCCGTCCCCATGAAGCGCGCGTACAGCCGGCGGCTGTACGTCTCCTGGAACGTGCACATCGTCAGCTGGGGAACGACGTCGCCGTCCGGCCGCCGCGACACGCCGGCGAGCAGCCGGTCGTACTCGGCGCACTCGAGGGCGCCGATGTTGACGAGCACGTGGACGTAGCCGCGCGCGAGCGCGGCCTGGAGCGCCCGCGCGGTGCGGGCGATGGTCGCCTGGCGCGTCGGCCCGTGATGGTACTCGCCGGTCAGGATGGCCACGGCGCGCACGCCGCGGCGGTGCAGGACGTCCAGCTGGGCCTCGACGGTCCGCTCGTCGGCGGTCTCGCGGAGGAGATCGTCGTTCGTGCGCCGCATGCCGCACATCAGGCATTCGGCGTCGCACGTGTTCGTGAGGTAGAGCGGCGAGAAGGTCTCGATCCGCGGACCGCCCGCGGGACGCCGGCCGCGCGCGATCGCCAGCAGCGCCTCGGTTGAGATACGCGGCGACAGCAGGAGCGCTGCGAGCTCCTCGTCCGTCAACCGCTCCCCGGCCGCGGCGCGCTCCGCGAGCCCCTCGGCATCCTCCGAACCCGCGAGCGCCGCCGCCCGACTGCGCCGAGCTTCGAGCATCGGCGCACCAACGAGCCGGAACGCCTCCATCGCGAGCGCCTATATCAGCGGTCGCGGACGGGAGCCAACCGTGCGGCGCCCGAGTCGGCGGCGTCGCACGGCCGTCTTGATCGCGCGACCCACCCAGCGCCGACCCTCGGCCCACGTCGGCCGCGGCCACTCGACGAGCCCCTCGTCGACGGTGAGGACCCGGCGGCCGCCGCGGCGCCAGTCGGCGACGACGATCGGCTTGTAGACGCGCGGGCTCCGCGACAGGCCGTCGACGTCGAGCAACATGCCCGGCGGCAGCGGCTCCACCTCGACGCGGACGCCCAGGAGCCGATCGGCCGCGGCACGCTGCGGGTCGTCGGTCGGCGCGGGGCCCGTCTCGACCCGGACGAGCAGCCGATCGTCCAGCACCACAACGAAGAAGACCGCGCTGTCGAGCGCCTCCGCGGCGGCCGAGCCGGCCTCGGCGAGGTCATGCGGGAAGAGTCGCCTTCCGTCGAGCTCGACCGCCTCCGCCTCGCGGCCGAGCACGACGACGCCCGGTCGCGCGTCGCCGCACGCGCACGGCGGACATGGCCGCACGAGGTCGCCGGTGTCGAAGCGGACGAGCGGGCTGCCCTCGAGCCCGATCGTGGTCACCACGAGACGGGCCTCCGGTCCGGCGCCGGCCGGCAGGAGCTCGCAGTACGCGAGATCGGTCTCGAGGTGCAGCGTACCGCGGCCGCACGAGGTGCCAAGCAGCATCGTCTCCGTGGAGCCGTAGAGCTCGATCACACGCGCGTCCCACGTCCGCGCGAGCCGGCGTTGCAGGCTCGGCGGCAGGGCGGCGCCGCCGAGGAAGAGCGTGTCCACGGCCAGGTCGCGCGCCGGATCGAGCCCGCGTCGCTTCGCGAGCTCGCCGAGGATGACGGGCTCGATCGGCAGTGCGGCCAGCACGTGCGCCCCGGTCCGCCGCGCGAGCTCGAGGGCACGCGGAAAGGGCACGTCCCAGTTGATGTTGCCGGCGGGGATCGCGACGCCGCCGCCGTCCTGCGCGATCAGCTCCATCAGGTGCGCGGGCGCCGCCATGAACGGGAAGCGGTTGAGGATGATCCGCCCGGCCGCGAAGGTCTCCGGGTGCGCGGCGCGGATGGCGCGCGCCGAGCGCAGCAGGTCCGCCGGCGTGAGCCACACCGAGTTCACCGCGCCGCTCGTCCCCGACGACTCGCCGTAGTGGCAGACGTCGGTCAGCGGGACGGCGCGCGTGCCGTGAACCCCCGCCTGCTGGAGGTCGGCGCGCGTCGTGAGCGGGATGGCGAGAAAATCGTCGGGCGTCCGGATGGCGACGCCGCAGAGGCGAGCCGCGTAGAGCTCGCTCGCCGCCGCGCGCGCGACGGTGTCCGCGAGCGCCGCGATTGGAACCTCGCCTGCGGAGTCGACGGCCGGACGCTGCACGACGCTCACGGCCGCCGAGCCTGCTTCGAAGGGCGCGAGCCGTCAAGGGCGACGGCGCGGCGGCGCAATCCTTGACGGACGCGCGACGACTTCACTACAACGCAGCGGTCCGATGCGCGGACGAGCCCATCCCGGCTGGCGCCTGCTCGTCGGCGTCGCGCTGGTCCTGCACGGGCCGCCGGCGCGTGCGGACCGCTGGGAGACGACGCGACGGACCGTCATCGACCCGCTGAACTCCGAGCTGCATCGGCACCTGCCGCAGGCCATCAAGCGCCGCGACCTCGCTGCCGTGCTCGCGCTCTACGCGACCGAGGTCGGCACCGGCCTCACGTGGGACGCTCCGATGCGCGTCTACCCGCAGTTCGAGGAGGAGACGCTTCGCTGGGGCGGGCGGCAGGGCGACGAGACGATCCGGGCGCGATACGAGCGTCTGCTCGCGCTGTTCCGCGAGATCGACAAGGCCGAGCTCCGCATCCATCACATCGACTGGCGGCATCCGGCTCCGGCCGGATATCCGGCGACTGTCCGGCTGCTCGTGCGCGGCACGCGCGCCGACGGCGCCGCGTGCCAGCTCGTACAGCGCATGTTGCTCCGCGTGGCGCAGCAGGGCGGCGCGTGGCGCATCACGGCCGAGGAGGTCCTCGGCCGGGAGACCGTGGCATCCACCCGCGGACGCTATCGCCTCGCCACCGCGGACGCCCGAATCCAGAACGTCCACTCGAACGAGGGCTCGCCGATCTTCCGCATCGCCGGCACGCTCACCAACGCGTCCGGGAGCGCGGTCGCCGACGTCGACGGCGACGGCTGGGAGGACGTGTTCCTCGCCGGCGCGCCGAACGCGGCGCTCTACCGGAACCGTCACGACGGGACGTTCGAGGACATCACCGATGCGTCGGGGCTTCCGCATCCGTACCCCGCCGCCGCCACCGGCGCAGTCTTCTTCGACTACGACAACGACGGCTGGCCCGACCTCTACGTGGCTGCGGTCGCGGGCGGCGACCGGCTGTTCCACAACCTCGGCGGCGGCCACTTCGCCGACGTGACCGCCGCGGCCGGGGTCCCGCCGGGACGCTGGGGCAGCATGCCGATCGTCGCCGACTACGACCGCGATGGATTCCTCGACGTGTTCGTCGTGCGCATGGGCGATCACGAGAAGACCTCGCCGTCGCCCAACTACGAGGCGCGGAACGGAGTTCCCGACACGCTGCTCCGCAACAACGGGGATGGCACGTTCACCGACGTGAGCCAGCGGGCGGGTGTCGCGGACCGGGGGTGGGGCCTCGCCGCCGGCTGGGGCGACTACGACGAGGACGGGTGGCCCGATCTCTACGTCGGCAACGAGTTCGGCTTCAGCGCGCTCTACCACAACGAGCGCAACGGCACCTTCACCGACGTCGCGCGCCGGAGCGGCGCGCGCGAGCGCGCCGCGACGATGGGTGTGGCGTGGGGCGACTTCGACAACGACGGGCACGCCGACATCTACGCGGCCAACATGTACGCCAACTCACGCTGGGCGCTCGTCCATCCGGACTTCCCGGCGCCGATCCCGTGGCCGGTCCGCGTCCTCGGCTGGTTCACCGCCGAGGTCGTCGCCGACGCGAGCGGCGTGCGTGACGGCCAGTGGGGCTGGGGGACGGAGTTCCTCGACTACAACAACGACGGCCTCCTCGACATCTACGGCGTGAACGGCTTCGTCTCCGGCCCCGTCCTGGACGACGTCTGAATGGACATGTTCGAAGGCGTCGGTCGACGCCTCGACGAGAAGGGCGGCACGCTGGTCAGCATCGGCCAGCACAGTCTCAACGGCTACGAGCGCAACGTGCTGTTCCGCAACAACGGCGACGGCACCTTCACCGACGTCGCGTTCGTGAACGGGGCCGACCGGGTCGAAGACGGACGCGGGCTTTCGATCTTCGACTACGACCGCGACGGCCAGCTCGACATCCTGATCCGCAACTTCCGCCAGCCGGCGCAGCTGCTGCAGAACCGGGGCGGTACCGGACACTGGCTGCAGTTCCGGCTCGTAGGCGTGCGCTCGAACCGCGACGCCGTCGGCGCGCGCATCCGCGTACGGACCGCCACCGGCCTCCAGTCGCGCGCCGTAACCGCCGGCTCGGCGTATCTCTCCGGCTCGAGCCTCGTGCAGCACTTCGGGCTCGGCGCGGCCACGCGTGTCGGTACGGTCGAGATCGACTGGCCCTCGGGCAGCCACACGCAATTGCGCGATCTCGCGGCGGACCGCCGCTACACCGTCGTCGAAGGCGTCGACGTCGCGCTCGGGCGATGATCGGAGGACCGATGCGGCGGCGGAACCGTAAATACGACCGTGCCCCCGGGATTGTCCCCGGACGGCGATCACTATATGCACCCGCCCGGTGGCTGCGCATCACCACCGGATCCTCGTCGTCGAGGACGACCTCGAGCTCCGGGACGCGCTCGGCCAGCTCCTGGAGGCGGAGGGCTACTTGGTCGAGTACGCCCTCGACGGCGGCGAGGCGCTCGACAGGCTCGAGGTGCCACAGCCGCCCTGTCTCATCCTGCTCGACCTGATGATGCCGCGCGTGGACGGCTGGCAGTTCC
>VBKG01000491.1 GCA_005879585.1 Deltaproteobacteria bacterium
GAGCGCGGGTTGGCCCTGGCTCGGACGCTGAGACGCGGGCGTCAGCGCGCGGGAGCGCCGGGCCGGTCCGCCGACAGCGTCGCTGCGCGGTAGATCGGCGGCTGCCGCACGACCTGATGGCCGTGCGGTCCGGCGAAGGCGTCGAAGGCGCGCGCCAGCTGATCGAGCGCCGGGTCGTCGACGAACCGCGCGAGCGCGGCGTCGTCACGAAAGCCGAATGCCGTCACCATCGAGGGCCCGTCGTGCGCGACGTCCACCCAGGTCTCGATGCTGAGGAGCCCGTCGTAGGCGAAGAAGCGGGCCGCACCCTCGTCCTTGAACCAGGTCTCGAAGGCGTGAAGGTCGCCCGGGTTGACGTCGTACGCCTGGACGATGAAGCACGACGCCTCCACGGGCGGCGGCGCGGGGACCTCGGCCGGCGTCGACGCGACGCTCGCCAGCACGTGTTGCATCCCACCGGCGGTGAGGCTCTGGAGGTACGCGACGAGGTCGGCGAGCTGGCCGAGCTCCATCTCGGGATACGCGGGCATGACCGAGCGGCCATCGGGCCCGACGTAGCCCGGGCCGTCGACGACGACGGCATCGGGATTGAGGATCGACTCGACGAAGTACTCCGGCGGATGGTGCGACCCCATGCCGGTGAGCTCCGGTCCGACACCCTGCGCCCCGGCCTTGGCGGCGAACGGCTCTCCCTTGACGGCGTGGCAGGACGAGCAGCCGAAGTCGACGAACAGCCGCCGCCCGTTCTCGACGTCGCCGGGCGGCGGGGTGAGCCGCCACCCCGGCGGCACGCCGCCCGTCCGGTGGAGCGCGTCCATCGTCATGCGGACGGAGCGGGTGGGCGGACGCCGGGGCGGGGGCGCCGGCGCTCTCCGACACGCGGCCAGCAGCACGCCCGCCGCGGCCGCGGCCAGCCATCGTCTCGACGTCGAGTCCATGCCGAAGCCGAGCCTGTAGCGGGCGGTCGGCGGGCCGGCAAGCGAAAGCTTGACCTCCCCGGCGCCGCGCGTTTTATGGCGCGCGATGCCGCGATCGAGAATCGTCGTGCTGGCCGTCGTCGCCGTTGTCGCAGGCGGTCCACGCCGCGGAGCGGCCGACGGAACGGATCCCATTCCCGTCCTCGGCGGCATGCAGATCGTGTCGCCGGGACCGCGCGCACTCGGCTTCGCGGGCCTCGCCGCCGAGCCGAGCAGCATCGGCAACTTCCAGGGCCTCGTGACGCTCGCCTACCTGCGCGGCCGGGTGCGCGATGCGACGGGGCGCCCCTTCCTCATGCTGGACGACATCCGCATCTTCCAGGGCGACTACGTTGCCGCCGACGGCGTGCAGCGTCACGGGACGTTCGGGTTCGTGTGAATCGATCTCTTCGAGCCCGGTCCGGGCTCGCGCATCCACGACTTCACCGGGGGCATCACGCCGGCCGGGCTCGTCTGGACCGTCCGCATCCCCGACGAGGCGGTGACGACGAGCGCCAGCGGCAACGTGGTCACCGTGGATGCGCGGGACGTCGCGGTGATGGATCAGCGGCCGTTGCCCGCCGGCACGACGAACGCGATGGTGAGCTTCCAGCTGACGTGGAAGGGCGGTGGCGGGCGCCGGCGTCTGGCGGCGAGCACGCCGGCCTTCGCCGGCCAGTTCTTCCGCCGCGCGCGGGCGCGCGGCACCTTCGCCGCGTCGGAAGAGGGCTTCGCCTTCGCTTCCGACTCGCGGAAGCCCGCGCGCAGCACCTTCGCGGAGCTCGGGATCGAGCGGAACGGCGCCTTCCTCGCGGCCGCGATGCAGTGCCCGCGATGCGCCGCGCCCTAGCGGCGGCCGCCATGGCCGTCGCGCTCGGCTGCGGCGGTGCCGCCTACCACGGGGAGGGCGACGTCGTCGGCGTCGACGCGCCGGCGAGCCGGATCACGATCAACCACGAGGACATCCCGGGGCTGATGCCGGCGATGACGATGACGTTCCCCGCGCGCTCGGCCGCGGTGCTCGCGGACGTCGCGCCGGGGTCGCGGGTGCGGTTCGACGTCGTCAAAAACGGCGACCTGCTGGTCGTGACGCACGTCGTGAGCCTCGGTCGCGCGAGCGGCGGCCGGCCCGGCATCCACGACCACACACCGCACCACGGCGGCATCGTCGGGATGGTCGGGCTCCTCCACCTCGAAGCGCTCGCGTCGCCGGACGGGGTGGTCCGCGTGTACCTGACCGACGTCTGGCGGCGGCCGTTGCCGCTCACCGGCGTGAGCGGCCGGGTGATCGTCGGCCTTCCGGGCGCCCGGACCGAGCTGCCGCTGGTTCCTACCGGAGACGCGCTCCAGGCGACGGGGCCGCCGCTCGACGCGGCCGAGGTCGCCGCCGACGTCCGCGTCGAGCGCGACGGCCAGCCGATCGAGATGCACTTCGTCCTGCCGCTGGCCGGCGGGCAAAAGGGGGGCGCGGCGCCCGCGGCGCGCTGCGTGACGCCGGAGCCGAGGCCGGGCGCGAACGGCCGACAGCCGCGCTGCGTCCTCGACTTCCCGCTCTCGGTCACCACCGCCGTCGCGACGCCGGACGGCGCGCTCCTGCTGCTCGCGGCCGTGAACGCGGGCGTCACCGCATGGCGCATGCCGGCGGGCGAGCTGGCCTTCGCCTTCGCCGCGCCGCCACCCCGCGTGGTGCCCGCCGACGAGGCGCCGCACGGCGACGCGGCGAGCGCCATGGCCGTCGATCGCGCCGGCCGCGAAGCGATCGTTGGTCTCGGCAACGTGCTCTTGCGCTACG
>VBKG01000492.1 GCA_005879585.1 Deltaproteobacteria bacterium
CAGAATCGTTTCGAGGTGCGCCAACTGCTCGTTGTCGCGCAGCCAGTCGGCACGCATCGCCCACGAGTCGAATGCGCTGCCAACGAACGCCGCGGCTACGGACCCGCCGGCGATCGTGGCCCGGAGCAGATACGGCAATGGGCTGTTGTGCAGCAGCCACTGCACGCCGAGACCGTGCGCCGTCTGCGGAGCCGACGCGAACCGCAGCCGCGCCTTGCCATCGTCGTACGTCAAAATGGGTTGCCACGCCGAGCACGGATGCGGTGCATCGATGCCGGTGAGATCGTTGCCTGCAAACAGATACATCACGGCCATGTCGACCGGCTGCCGCTCCACCCAGCGGCGGAGCACGACCAGGTAGTCGTCCGGCGCGGTGCCGGAGATGCCGCCGTTCAGGTGCTGCACGTCGGGCTCGAGCTCGTCCAGACGCGCTGTGAACGTCTGGTCGCGGGGCACATTGGCCCCGAAGACCATCGAATCGCCGATGTGCAGCACGCGGCGAGCCGTACCGGGGCGCGACGCCACCAGCTCCGGAAACACCCGAGCGCGCTCGCGGCCCACATCGATCACGCCGGTGTACGCGTCTCCGTACACGATCGAGCAGACGATTTCCTTCGTCACCATCGCTGCCGGCGGCCGATCCACCATGGCACCGCCATCGATGTCGCCGCGCATGACCTGCTGCTCGAGCCCGTACGGGACCGCGCCGACGTGATGGGTGGGCGAATCGGGTCCGACGGTTCGCAGCATGTTGGCCAGCAGGAAATGGGGTCCGTCGCCGATCGGGTACGCCGGCGGCGGTCCGAGGACGGTCCGTGCGCCGAGTTCCAGCAGCATGAACGCCACGACGACCGACACGGCGCTCACCGCCACCAGACGCGGGTCGGCGTACATCTGGTGCAGCGCCAGAAACACGCCGATACCGCACAAGAGCGCTTCCGTCGCGCCGTCCCAGAGACCGATGACGGGGTACAACAGAACCGCGGCCGTCACGGCGATCGTCGGCACCATGAGACATGCCACGGCCACCACGGCGCCGGACAATCGACGGCGCATCGCATACCGCACAGCCGTGCCGGTCATCACCCCCGCGACGACGGGACAGAGGAATAGCGCCACCGATTCGACAAAGATCCCCAGTGCAGCGCCTGCAGCGGCAACGTACGCCGCCTGGTCCGCCGCCATGCCTTACTTCGAATCTGCCGGTGCGGTCGATACG
>VBKG01000493.1 GCA_005879585.1 Deltaproteobacteria bacterium
TACGCGACGCCGCAAGGGAGCCAGATGGAACGCCCGGACCGCATGTCGCCTCATGGTACTTCCGCGGTCTCGGTCATCGTCCCGACCTACCGGGAGGTCGACAACGTGCCGGTCCTGGTGGGCCGCCTGAAGGCAGTCGGGGCGACGCACGCGCTCCCGCTCGAGCTCCTGATCGTTGACGATGCGAGCAACGACGGCATCGCGAGCTTGCCCGAGCGTCTCCGCGAGGCGCGCTGGATGCGGGTCATAGTGCGCCACGCACGCCGCGACCTCTGCCAAGCCGTGCTCGAAGGCCTCCGCGCCGCCACCGGTGACGTCCTCGTGGTGATGGACGCCGACCTGAGCCATCCGCCCGAGGCGATCCCGAGCCTGCTCGCCGCACTGGCTCACCCCGACGTCGACTTCGTCCTCGCGTCGCGGTACGTCGCGGGCGCCAGCACGCATCCCGGCTGGGGGATCCTCCCGCGGCTGAACAGCTGGATCGCGCGCCGGCTCGCCCTGCCCTTCGTCGCGGTCTCGGATCCGATGAGCGGGTTCTTCGCGCTCCGTCGCCCGACGTTCCTTGGCGCCCGGGACCTCGACCCGGTCGGCTACAAGATCGCCCTCGAGCTGATCGTCAAGTGCGGATGCCGCGCGGTTCAGGAGGTGCCGATCGACTTCGGCCCGCGACTTCACGGTCGCAGCAAGCTCGGCCTGCGCGCGCGGATCGACTATCTGCGCCACCTGAAGCGGCTCATCGACTACCGGTACGGCGGCCTGCTTGCCCTGATCGGGGCCACGGCGACCGGGGCGCCGCGCGCGGCGACGAACCGT
>VBKG01000494.1 GCA_005879585.1 Deltaproteobacteria bacterium
TTATTATGGACAGCAGCCTCGCGAACGACGAGGAGAAGCCCCACGAGCAGAACGGCCAGAGCGGCTACTACTGCCCAAACCATCAGAGGTCCTCCAGTTGCTCGATGCGATGGTACGCCAGGCGGTTGACCCGCACAACGGCGAACGTTCCGACCGCTGTGGCCAGGAAGGCCGCGAGGACGAGCACTCGGCTCGCGGTCGCGTAATGCTGGGCCAGCCAGCCGACGAGGGACACGTCAATCGCCACGAGAATGCCGAAGACAAGCTTCAGCCACCCGATCTCTTCCTTGATGCGGTCGACCTTTGCCACGTCTGTTCCGCGGAAACCTGACGACCCGCCGCCGCAGGACCGCGACCGTTCGTACCAGCGGGCC
>VBKG01000495.1 GCA_005879585.1 Deltaproteobacteria bacterium
AGTTCGGTAGCACCACGCGCGGAAGCGTCGCGCCGATCCCCTTCTCGATGGCGCAGAGCCGCTCCTCCTCCGCCGGCGACACGAAGGTGATGACGTCGCCAGCGGCGCCGGCGCGGGCGGTGCGGCCCGCTCGGTGGATGTAGTCGTCCGAGGAGAACGGCACGTCGAAGTTGACGATGTGCGAGATGCCCTCCACGTCGAGGCCGCGCGCTGCCACGTCGGTGGCGACCAGGACCGGATAGTCGCCGCGACGGAACGCCTCGAGGGCGGCGATCCGGTCCTGCTGCGGGCGGTCGGAGTGGATGCTGGTGGCGCGCACGCCGCTGCGGGCGATCGCGCGCGCGAGCTGGTCGGCGTCGCTCTTCCGCTTGACGAAGACGAGCACGGAACGCATCGCCTCGCGCCGCAGCAGCGTGGTGAGGAGCGGCCCCTTCCTCGCTTGTGCCACCGGATAGACGCTCTGCACGATGCCGCTCACCGGCTTCTGCGCGCCCACCATGACGACGACCGGATCGCGCAGGATGTCGTCGGCCAGCTTGCGGATCTCGGGCGGGATCGTCGCCGAGAACATCAGCGTCTGTCGCTCGGCGGGGAGCGCGTCCAGGATCCGGCGGATGTCGGGCAGGAAGCCCATGTCGAGCATCCGGTCGGCCTCGTCGAGGACGAGCACCTCGAGCGCCGAGTAGTCGACGTAGCCGAAGCGCATGTGGTCGAGGAGCCGCCCCGGCGTTGCCACGACGATCTCCGCGCCGGCGCGCAGCGCGCGCTCCTGCATGCGCATCTCGACGCCGCCCACCACGGTCACCGCGGTCAGCCCGACATGATAGCCGAGCGCCAGCGCCTGCTCGTCGGTCTGCATCGCCAGCTCGCGCGTCGGGGAGAGGATGAGGGCGCGCAGCTTGCCGCGTGCCGTCCCGCCGTGAAGACGCTGCAGGATCGGGAGCAGGAATGCCGCCGTCTTGCCGGTGCCGGTGGACGCGCAGCCGATCAGGTCGCGGCCGGCCAGGATCACGGGGATCGCTTCCGCCTGGATCGGCGTCGGACGGGTGTACCCCATGTCGCGGACGGCCTCGGTCAGCGCGGGAATGAGGTGGAACTCGCGCCGGGGGTCCTTCAGGCGGGGCTCGGAGTCTCGGCTCACGGCGCGTGCGTCCGCGGATCGTCGGCTGAGGGCGCCGGGTGCTCGTTGTCGTGCGAGAATATCGGTCCGCTCTTTCGCGGTCCCAGGTGCACCGTCTCGCCGCGGGGCAAGGGAATGCTCAGGGGGTTCTCGGTCTTGTTGGTAACGGCCGCCATGCGGGACGTGGCTCGCGCCATCGGCCGTACCATTGCAGTCGCGCCACGAAGGGGCAACCGGAGCAACGCTGGACTGCGCGGACACGGCCGGGCCGGAAGTCCGGCCGAGGACGAGCTGGCCAGGGTTCGAACGTCGTCGGGCAGGAGCTCGAGGTCATCGATGTCAGGTCACCTGCGGGACGCTTCAGGGCGTGAGCGCGCGCAGCAGCGCCGCGACCGTCTGCTTGCGCTGCGCGAGCACGACCTTCACCGCGGCCTCGCGCCCGGTCGTGGTACGGCCGAGCGTGGCGGCGTCGGTGGAAAGCATCGCGACCAGGACGCGGGGCGCGTGCTCCAAGGCGAGCCGCTCGACGTGCCGATAGAGCCGCTCGGCGCCGTCGCCGGAGACGAGCAGCAGCCGCGATACTCTCGCACCCGCCGTGGTGCCCGTCCGCCGGGCGACCAGGGCGAGCCCACGCGCCTCGGCCGCGAGCACATCATCGGCGCGTTCGAGGCCGAGAACGAGATGGCCGCCGCGGTAGGCGGCGCCGAGCGCGCTCGCGAGGGACGAACTAAGCGGCAGGACGGTAACCGTCACCTGCCCGCCGGGCCACAGCGGTCGGCCGGGTGCGGCGAGCCGCGCGCGGATTGCCTCGTGGTCGGGATCGGCCTCGATCTCACGTGGCAGCGATGGGGTGGATGGACGAGTCATGCTTGCCTTTACTAAACCAGGCGTGAGTCATTCTTGAAACTCGCGGACCGGCCGCTGTCGACGAGGCCGGGACACGGGCAGGATGATCATGCTCCAGATCGTGGCTGAGCGCGTGAGGGAAGCGCGCACGGAGGGTTTCGAGCCGGGCTGCCTCGCCGCGCTCCTTCGGATGGAGGGCTGCGGGGTACGTGTTGCGGCCAGGCCGGTAGCCGACGACGCGGGGCGGCTCGAGCTCCGCGTCTTTGACGACATCATCGTCACGGTGAGCGCGAGTCCGAACGGTCGTGCGCTGCGAGTCACGACACCGACGGGCAATCCGCCGCGTGGTAACAGGCAGGCGCGCACGCATCGGTACCGGCTCGTGCGCGACGTCGATGGGAAGGAGGTCCTGTCGATCGACGTCGTCCTCACGCCCGAACTGCGCGCGGAGGACGTCGTGGACGCGGTTCGGATGCTGAGTTACTCCGCTTTCGAACTTCGCACCGCCGCGGTCGACGAGGTCGAGGTCGATGTCGAAGAAAGGTCGTCGACCCGCAGCTGGCCGGCAAGTGGTTCCCACGGAAGCCGGGGAGTGTGGGATCCGCGGGCGACTGACGCGCCTCACGATTGCGTATCCCGGCCGGCGGTGAAAGATGC
>VBKG01000496.1 GCA_005879585.1 Deltaproteobacteria bacterium
GATGGCAAACCCGCGCCGATCTACCGGACAGATTACCTCTTTCGCGGCCTGCGCCTTCCTCCGGGGCGACACCGGGTCGCATTCGCGTACCGGCCGCGGAACTTTTGCTACGGGGCAATCGGGACGTTAGCGGGGATACTCGGCATCGCACTGCTCCTTGGGCTTACTCGCGATCAAGCGCACGCAGCCTGAAGGCATGCCTTCAGTTCGGAAGATGATCCGCGACGCGGCGGCTGCCCTCGTACTGACCGTCGTCGTGTTGTTGATTGCCGAGGCGGGCATCCGCGTGTTCGATCGCGTACGGTTTGGCCACTGGACGCACACGTCGATCGTCACATTTCTGGATGGAATGCGAGAGGTTACGCACATATACCGCGAACATCCATTCCTAAACGTAGGTCCGAATGAAGGGACGCACACCGCTCCGTTCGGTAGGCCAATTTCATTCAACTCGTTGGGATATCGGTCTCCGGAACGGCCGCTCGCGAAGCCCCAGGGTACGATTCGCATTATCTGCTCGGGTGGATCTACCACACTCGATCTCCTGGCCGCGGACGACGGCACTTGGCCGTCGCGCCTTGAGGCAGAGCTGCGGCGCCGCGGCCTACGGGTCGAGGTGTGGAACGCGGGCTTTCCGGGTTGGTCCAGCGTGGAGAACGTCATCTCCCTCGCGATCCGTGACGTCGATCTGGCGCCGGACATCGTGACGCTCCTCCAGGGTTTTAACGATCTCCAGCCGGCGACGCAGGTCCCATTCAACAGCCAGTATGAAGGGTTCCACACGCGGGCGATGCGCGTGACGAATGGAATCGATATGCCGCGAGTTCCCTGGTACCAACACAGCTTGCTGCTCGAGAGAGTCCGCACGTTCGTGCTCGGCCCACAACCGCTCGTCGCGAGTCTCCCGGGTCAGACCGACATCGTCATGCGCGACAGTATCCCGGACGAGGCGGTCCGCGTATTCGAGCGGAACATCCGCTCGTTCATCGCTCTGGCTCGCGCGCATGGCGCCTCCGTCGTTCTCGTAACCCAGCCCGTCCGCTTGCGCGCCGCCTCCGCGGAGGCAGATGCACGGTGGCTGGAGCCGTGGATACCAGGGCTTCGCGGGAACCGGTTGCCTGGCGAACTCGAACGGCTGAATAACGTACTGCGGGATCTCGCATCCGATGAAGTGAGCGTCGCTGACGCAGCACGTGATATCGCCTGGACGGATGATGACTTCGGGGACCCGGTGCACTACAGGCCCAGCGGCAGCAGCAAGCTTGCCCTATTCATCGCCGATCGCGTCGACACGATGGCACGGCGTGGACGTGATCGGTCGGCCGAACAGTGACGCGTCCCGTGTTGGGAGTGCTGCCTTGAGCGTCCTGTCCGCGATCATGGAGAGTGCGCCCGTTTATCGCATCTGGCAGGCGCCCTATGCCCGGCAAAAGCTCGCTCTTGTCCGCCGGCACAACGACCTCCGACGTGCCCTCCGCGTGCTCGACGTCGGCTGCGGCCCCGGTACGAACACGCCCGCGTTCACGCATGCGCGGTACGTCGGTGTGGACTGCAACCACAATTATCTGCGATACGCCCGCGCGCGATACGGGAAAAACTTCGCTGTCGTCGACGCACGCCGCCCATTTGCTCGAAGCGCCGCCCGCTTTGACTTTATCCTGCTGAACAGCTTCCTGCACCATTTTTGCCTCGAAGACACCCGCGACATCCTGTCGCGCGTGAAGATGCTGCTCGGCGAAGGCGGACACGTGCACATCCTCGATCTGGTGATGCCTGAACGCCGCGGCATTGCCTGGGCTCTGGCGAAACTCGATCGCGGCAAATTCGCGCGGCCCGCGCAGGAGTGGCGTCAAATCTTCTGCGAAGCGTTCGAGTCCGTGATATTCGAGCCGTTCGCCGTTAGGACCTTGGGCATCCCGCTCTGGCACATAGTCTACTTCAAGGGTGGACGGCGGGCGTGAACAGGGCGATGCGGCTCTCGGTTGCCATTCCGTTCTACAACGAGGAGGCCGGAGTTCGGGAGCTGCTCGAACGTCTTCGGCGAGTACTCGACCGGCTTCCGGGAGGTCCGCACGAGATCGTGCTCGTCGACGACGGCAGCTCGGACGCCACGTTCGAGCTTCTGGCGACGGCGGCTCGCGACGATCCGCGCATCGTCGCCATCTCGCTGTCGCGCAACTTCGGTCACCAAGCCGCGCTGGCCGCCGCGCTCGACCACGTGAGCGGCGACCTCGTCGTCGTGATGGACGGTGACCTGCAGGACCCGCCCGAGGTGATTCCGAGCCTGATCGAGCAGCAAGCGAAGGGGTTCGACGTCGTCTATGTCCGGCGTGTCGCGCGCAAGGAACGCTGGCCGCTTCGCGTGTGCTATTTTCTCTTCTATCGGCTGATCTCGCTGCTTTCCGACGTCAGACTCCCTCTCGACGCCGGCGATTTCGCCCTCTTGTCCCGTCGCGTCGTGGACCTCCTCCGGCAGCTTCCCGAGCATCATCGGTATCTGCGTGGTCTGCGTAGCTGGACGGGATTTTGCCAGGTCGGCATCGCGATCGAGAGACCCGAGCGATTCGCCGGTCGCTCCAAATACAATGCACTGACACTCCTCGGATTGGCGTTCGACGCGCTCTTCGCGTTCTCCATGGTGCCGCTGCGCGTGGCCGCCCTCATCGGTCTGCTGACGGCGGGCGGATCGGTCCTGTTCGCACTGTATTCGCTCTACGTGCGGGTCTTCCTCGGTCCGAGGCCCCAGGGCTTCACGGCGCTCATCGTCGCGATCACGTTCCTCTCGGGGGTCCAGCTGCTGTTTCTGGGCCTCATCGGGGAGTATGTCGGGCGCGTGTACGAAGAGACGAAGGCGCGCCCTCACTATGTCGTCGCCGAGATCGTACGTGGCGCTCGACAGTCGTCGTGACGGCCCGCAAATCCAGGGAAGTGAACGCCCGTCATCGCAGGCGCGCGGCGAGGCGATGCAATCAATCGTGTGACTACTGGTGGGTGTGATCCCATCGTTGAACCTCGAGCCCGGCCGTTGACGGTCGAGATGTCCTCGGCGACGGTCCGTCGTTCGGACATCTTGCTGGCGGGTATGTTGATCGCGGGCACGACGCTCTATCTCTGCGGGCTCCCGCGCAACCTAGGTGCGTCTGATGAGGGTGCGTACCTGTACGAGTCGAAGATGCGCGCTACGGCCATACGTGAGGAAGAACGTCCCGAGCACGTCGTGCTGTTGGGCGATTCATTCACGTTCGGTTGGGCGGTGTCCGACGAGGACACTTACGCGTGGCAGCTCCATGAGCGCTTTTCGAACGCTGAATTCTCGAATCACGGAGCCCCGGGATACGGCACCTACCAGAGCCTCCTCGTTCTCGAGAATCTGCTGTCGACCCCGGCGGCCCCGCCGAGGCTTGTGATCTACGGATTCGCTGATTGGCAAGCGGCGCGAAACGTCGGCTTGCCTTCCTGGCTTCGCATACTCGCACTGGCATCGCGGAGAGGTCCTGTCTACGTTCCGTACTGCACGCTCGGAACTGACGGAACGTTGCGACGCCATCCGCCCGAGCGGTATTGGCCGTGGCCGTTCGGTGGACACTCCTTCCTCATTGCGGCACTCGAAGACTCCTACGTGAGCTACGCCAGCCGACTCCGTATGGCCGACGAGCAGCCCGTGACCGAGCAGTTGCTTCGGGAGATGAACGACGTCGCACAGCGCCATGCCTCGGAGCTCGTTGTCGTGTTGCTCGTCCCGAACAGCCAGTACGCGAACTACCTGGCGACGCACGGGATCCGACTGATCGACTGCGCGCGGGAGCTGACTCCAGCGTTGAAAGTGGCGGGCGAAGGGCACCCGAACGGCGCGATGCACGCGTTCTGGAGCCGCTGTATCGGTGACGCGTTGGTGCACGAAGGTTTCCTCGACGGTCGCGGAGCCGCGCACTGACGGTCGACGTGCCCTCACCGGCGGCCCGTCGTTCAGACGTCGTGGTGGCGGCTTTGTTGATCGCGGGCACGACCGTCTATCTCTGCGGGCTGCCACACAACCTCGGGGCCTCCGATGAGGGCGCCTACCTGTACGAGTCGAAGATGCTGCTCCAGGGTCGCGTACTCTACCGCGACGTCTTCGAGATCGTCGCCCCGGGGTTCTATTACCTGACGGCGGCGCTCTTCTGGCTCTTCGGCTCGACGATGGCGACCGCCCGTACTGCGACCGCCGTGCTTCACGGATTCATCGTCGCCGGCATCTACGGCACGTGCCGCCTCGTCGGCGTGCGGCGCACGGTCGCCGTACCGTTCGCGCTCGTCTATCCCGCTTTCATACAACCGGGCATCGCCGCAGGCCTCATCATCGCCGTACAGCAGCACAAGGGCGCGGTATTCACGGGCGGCGTCGTGTTGCTGCTCTTGGTCGATGGCTGGTTGACGGGCGACCGCACGTTCGTGTTCTCCCGGCTCGTCCGCTTCGTCCTGGGTGTGGCGCTGGTCGCCGTGCCGGTCACCATCATCCTCCTGGCGACGACGGGTCCGGCACCGGCGATCCAGGCACTCGTGATGCAGCCGCTCACGAATTACCGAACGTTCAATCGCACGATATGGGGATCGGTTGCATTCGCAGACATCCAGGTTCTGCCGTCGGCGTACGTGCGCCTGTTCCGTGATCTTCCGCTGATTACGGCGATCGCCGTCGCAACGCTGTTGGTCGACCGCCGGCGCCCAGGCGTGCCGCGGATACGCAACGTGCTGACGCTGTCAGGCCTGTCCGCGATGGCGATGCTGTCGATCGCCAACTATCCCGACTTCATACACATCGCGTTCATCGCACCGCTGTTCTTGATCCTGCTTTCGGAGCTCATCGAGTGGCTGCTCGGCCGTGCTCCCACCTTGATGAGCCGCCTTGCTTCGCCGGCAGTTTGCCTCGCGGTGCTGTTTACCGTTCTCATCCAACTCCGGGCGAACTGGGCGGAAGCGTGGCAGCGATTCCCGGTCGCAGTGGACACCCCGTTCGGGCGCATCGACCTCGGGCAGGTGGAGGCTGCGGCCGTCATGCAGCTCCGGGAACGCCTCGGAGAGGGTCGCGTCAGCGAGTTCTTCATCTACCCCGGGTATCCAGCGCTGTACCTCGTGACAGGGGTGCGCAATGCGACGCCGTATCAGCTCATCCTGCCGGGATACAGTCCCGCCGAGCAGCTCGACGACGCCATCTCGATCCTGGATCGCCGGCGGGTTCCCTTCGTGCTTCTCGTCTCGGTGTTGACGCGCGCGGGCGATCCGGTGGTGACATCCGTGACCCGTGCGTACGACCAGGTCGCTGACTTCGATACCTCGGCCCGCCTGCTCCTCTACCAGCGGCGAGGAGATGCGGCGGCCGGTCTCGATCCTTGACCCAAACGGGCCGCCGACGCTACGTCGACAGTCCGTGCACGGGCACCGCCAACGTGGTACTCGCAACGGCCTCTCGATGAGGCTCCCGCTCCCGCACCCCTGATGGCGCAGCTCGTCTCGCTCGTCGTCCCGCTCTTCAACGAGGAGGAGTGCCTGCCGCTGTTGCAACGCGAGCTCGCGGCCGTGGCCGATCGCATCGAGCGCGAGAAGGGGCTCCGCGTCGAGATCGTCATGGTCGACGACGGCAGCATCGACGGCAGCTGGCTCCAGGTCGTCGATTTCGCGCGCGCGGACCCGCGCGTGCGGGCGGTGTCGTTTTCGCGCAACTTCGGCCATCAGGCCGCGCTCAGCTGTGGCTACGGGCTGGCCGCGGGCGACGCCGTCGTCACGCTCGACGCCGACCTCCAGGATCCGCCGGAAGTCGTCCTCGAGCTGATCGACGCCTGGCAGCAGGGCGCCGACGTCGTGTATGCCGTGCGCGAACGGCGCGAGGGGGAGACGCTATTCAAGCGCTGGTCGGCCGAGGCGTTCTATCGCGTCCTGCAGCGCATCGGAGAGACCAGCGCTCCGCGCGACGCCGGCGATTTCCGCCTCATGAGCCGGCGCGCGGTCGATGCGCTCAATGACCTCCGCGAGGTCCATCGGTACATCCGCGGGATGGTGGGCTGGCTCGGGTTCCGGAGCGGCATCGTCCGCTACCAGCGCCGTCCCCGTGCAGCCGGCGAGACGAAGTATCCGCTCTTTCGCATGGCGCGCCTCGCGGTCAACGCCATTGTCTCGTTCAGCACCTTCCCTCTCCGGCTGTTCTACTGGGCGGGCGTACTCACCGTGATGATTTTCGGGATCTACATCGCCGTCGCGCTCGTGCAATGGTACACGC
>VBKG01000134.1 GCA_005879585.1 Deltaproteobacteria bacterium
CCGAGAAGTACTCGGGCCAGGTGAAGCTGACGGCCGACGGCCTCAACCTCGTGAACTACGTCGCCGGGCTGCCGTTCCCGAACGTCGATACGAAGGACCCCCAGGTGGCCATGAAGATCATGTGGAACTGGGGCTACACGCACCTGACGACGGATGACGTCGACCTCCGGAACTTCGACGCAGACACGGGCGCCGTCGCCGACCACGGCCCGCTGACCGTCGAGCGCCACTTCCTCCTCGACCACTTCCGGCGGCTCTTCTGGACGGGACGGCTCTACGTCGACCCGAAGCCCGAGAAGCCGAACCCCAACGGCTATCGCGCCCAGCAGGGGCTCTACCCGGTCCTCGAGCCCTTCGACCTGAAGGGCGTCGGCGCGCTCGGCAACCGTTACACCTCTTCGGAGAAGCAGGACGATTCGTGGCTCTACCTGCCGTCGCTCCGCCGGGTCCGCCGGCTTTCGACCGCGCAGCGCTCGGACGCGCTGTTCGGCCAGGACACCGACGTCGACAGCTACTACGGCTACAGCGGCCACCCGGCCTGGATGGACTTCAAGTTCCTCGGCGAGCGCGACCTGATCAGCTGCTACCACGCGCAGCACTATCCGGTGAAGTGGCACGACAAGGTCGACTGGGCCTTCGACGACGTGTGGGAGAAACGGAAGGTCTACGTCATCGAGGGCATTTCGAAGCTCCCCCAGTACGCCTACGGGAAACGCGTGATCTTCGTCGACAAGGAGGCGTGGGTGATCCCCTTCTCGGACATCTACGACCGCTCGGGCGAGCTCTGGAAGATCTGGATCAACGACATGAGCTTCCGGAAGAAGGCGTTCGAAGGCGCCAACGTCATCGACTACCCGGACGAGATGGGATTCATCCCGGCCATCGTCATGGTCGACATGCAACTCGAGCACGCGACCAAGGCGTCGCTGCCGAGCCACCGCTTCCCGGGCGAGCAGGGGTGGTACTTCAACCAGGGCGAGAAGGCTGGGATCACCGACGACTGGTTCACCGTCGCCGCGCTGGTGAACGCCGGACACTGAGCGACGGGAGGAGCGACCGGGTTCCGCCGAAGGGGCCGCCCGGCTTGCGCCGAGCGGCCCCGTTCATTTCGAGCTTGCGAGGGTCAACACGATGACGACGAGAAGAGGGTGCGCGTACGCGCTCGCGGCTGCCATGATGCTGGGGTTCGCGTGGTCGGCGCAGGCCGACGTCGCGCCCGGCGATCGAATCACGGATCAGAACGTCGACAAGGTCAAAGACCTGATCTCACCTGGCCTCGAGTGGTGCATCAAGCACGGCTTCCCGCTCACCATCGGCGAGACGAAGCGGATCGAGTGGCCGACGGCGTACAAGGAGGCGACCGAGAAGTACTCGGGCCAGGTGAAGCTCAGACCGGACGGGCTCCAGCTCCTGAACTACGTCGCCGGACAACCCTTTCCGAAGGTCGACCCGCAGGACCCGCAGGTCGCGGTCAAGATCATGTGGAACTACGAATACAAGTTCAACCCGACGGACGACCTCGATCTCCGGAACTTCGACGCCGACACCGGTGCGGTCGCGGACCACGGCCACATGAGCGTCGAGCGGCACTTCCTGCTCGACCATCTGAAGGTGCTCTTCTGGAACGCGCGCCTGGTCGTCGACCCCAAGCCCGAGCGCCCAAACCCGAACGGCTATCGCGGCCAGTCGGGCCTCTATCCGATCCTCGAACCCTTCGACCTGAAGGGCGTGGGCGGCATGTTCTACCGCTACCTCGACCCCGCGCGGCAGGACGACACCTGGCTCTACCTCCCGTCGCTGCGGCGGGTCCGGCGGCTCTCCTCGGCGCAGCGCTCCGACGCCCTGTTCGGTCAGGACACCGACGTCGACAGCTACTACGGCTACGCCGGGCAGGTCGCGTGGATGAACTGGAAGTTCCTCGGGGAGCGGGACGTGCTCGGCGTCTACCACGCGCAGCACAACCCGGTGAAGTGGAACGACCCGACCGACTGGGCCTTCGACGACGTGTGGGAGAAACGGCACGTGTACGTCGTCGAGGGAATCTCGAAGCTGCCGCAGTACGCCTTCGGCAAGCGCGTCATCTTCATCGACAAGGAGACCGTGACGGTGCCGTTCTCCGACATCTACGACCGCTCGGGCGAGCTCTGGAAGATCTGGATCAACGACTGGAGCTTCCGGAAGAAGGCCTTCGACGGAGCCGGCGTGGTCGAGTACGAGGACGAGATGGGCTTCCAGCCGGCGATCGTCATGGTCGACATGCAGCTCGAGCACGCCACCAAGGCGGCGCTGCCGAGCCATCGCTTCCCGGGCGAGCAGGGCTGGTACTTCAACCAGGGCGAGAAGACGGGGATCACGGAGGACTGGTTCACGGTCGCCGCGCTGGTCGCGGCGGGCCACTGAGCCTCAGCCGGGCCGTCTGAGCACGTCCGCCGCCGCCGCGGCGGTGTCGGGCGCGAGCCACTCCTCGAGGAGCGGGTCGGTCCCGCTCGCGAGCGCCTGGGCGATCCGCTCGAGCGAGCGCGAGCGGAGCTGGCGCTTGATGCGCGCGTAGGCGAGGCGCGGGAGCGCGGCGAGCTCGCGCGCCACCTCGACGGCGCGCGCGAGGACCGACTCGCCGGCCACGAGCTCGTCGAGGATGCCCTCGGCGAGCGCGTCGTCGGGCGTCCCGTTGCGGGCAAGGAGCACCCGGCGCCGGGCCACGGCCGGAGCGAGCTCCGCGGTCACCACGGTCATGGCGGCCAGGGGGTAGGGGACCGCGGCCCGGGTCTCCGTGAGGCCGAGCCGGTAGGTGCCGTCGCGGCCGATCCGCACATCGCACGCGAGGACGACGACCAGGCCGCCCGCGATGGCGTGGCCGTTCACCGCGGCGACGGCCGGCAGGCCGAGTCCGTAGAGCCGGCCGAGCAGCCGGTTGATTGCCATGACCATCGTCCGCTGCTGCTCGGGGCCGTAGGTGGGGACCACCTTCAGGTCGAGCCCGGCCGAAAAGAACTCGCCGTGGCCGGTCAGCACGACGGCACGCGTCTCCGCGTCGGCCTCGAGGCGTGCCAGCGTCTCCTCGAGCGCCACGGCGGATTCGAGCTCGATCGCGTTGGCCGGCGGCCGCTCGAAGCGCACGAGCGCGATCCCGTCCGTGGATTCGACGCGGATCATCGCGTTCCGAAGGTGTAGCCGCCGCGGCCGCCTCGGTCAAAGTCTTGTGACGACGCTCACGCTCGTCGCGAACTGACCCGGCGCGGCGGCGCGGCCACTTGACGGGCGCCGCAGAGCCGTCCAGCTGTACCCCCGGTGACCCGGGGGGGTGTGCGACGCTTCGCGGCGGGGCTCGCCGCCGCGACCGTGACGCTCGGTCTCTTCGGCGCGGCGCTCGCCGTCGCCGGCCTCGTACGGGCGCACTTGCCGTTGCTCGACGGGCGCGAACGCATCCTGCTCGTGCTCCGCTGGGCGGCCGTCGCCGGCCTCGCCGGCGTCGTACCCGGCATGGCCGCGGGTCTGATCGCCGCGTCCGTCGCGCGGCGGTTTCTCCGACGGGCCATGGTCGGCGTCCTCGTGGGTGCGACCGTCGTGCCGGTGCTCCTTGCCGGCCGGCGGCCGCCGTCGCCCGGCACGCCGGCGGTGTATGCGCCGGCGCCCGAACGGCGCGCCCCGCGCGACGCGCCCAACCTGGTCCTCGTGACCATCGACACGCTCCGCCACGACCATCTCGAGCTCTACGGCTACGACCGGCAGACGGCCCCGCATCTCGCCGCGCTCGCCGGTGGCGGCACCGTCTTCGAGGCGGCGGTCGCGCAGGCGCCGGAGACGGTGCACTCGCTCGCGTCGCTGATGACGGGTCTCTATCCGCACGCCTTCGACGCGCAGGTCGGAACGCGGCCCGCCTTCCTCGGCCCGGCGTTCCGCACGCTCGCCGAACGGCTCGGCGCTGCCGGCTACGACACGGCGGGATTCGTGTCCAACGTCTTCCTGAAGGAGCAGAACGGGTTCGCACAGGGCTTTCGCCACTTCGACGACCACTCCGGCATGTTTCTCTGGGGACCGAGCGGACGAACGCGACGGGCCGAGCACGTCGTCGAGCCGGCCCTGGCATGGCTGGCGGATGCCGCGCCGCCCTTCTTCCTGTGGGTCCACGTCATGGACCCGCACCATCCCTACGAGCCGGCGACGCCCGGGCCGTGGGAGGACGCGGCGCACGCGGCGTCGCATGCCGCCCGGTACGGCGCCCTCTCGCTCGAGGGCTACACGCAACGCCTGAAGGACCTGCGGACCGGGCGCCGGCACGCGGCCCAGGGCGAGGTCACGTACCTCGTCGGACGCTACGACGCGGAGATCCTGCAGGTGGACCGCGAGCTCGGTAGGCTCGCGGAGCGTCTCGAGGCGCGTGGCTTCGACGAGCGCAACACCGTGCTCATCGTCACGGCCGACCATGGCGAGGAGTTCGTCGACCACGGCGGGATGCTGCACGGTCACTCCCTGTTCGACGAGCTGATCCGCGTGCCGCTCGTGATGCGCGGACGCGGCATCCCGCACGGCAAGCGGCTCGGGGGCCAGGTGCAGCTCGTCGACGTGACCGCGACGCTGCTCGACCTCGCGGGACTGCTTCCCCCCGCGGGTGGCTCGCCGGAGCTCGATGGTGTGTCCCTCGTCCCCGCGCTCCGCGCCGAGCAGCCGGCCGTCCACCCCGCGCTCTCCTTCATCGACACGCGGTACGTCGCGTACCGAACACCCGAATGGAAGCTCGTCGCCGCCTTCGAGCCGTACGACGTGGGACCGCCGTCCTGGGTTCCGTGGGAAGGGTTGCTGTCGATGGCGCGGGTCGCCGTCGGCCGGCCGCATCGCCCGAAGATCGGGCTCTGGCGTCTCGACGAGGATCCGCGCGAGCACCGGAACCTCGTGTGGGACGACCCCGCATCGGTGCGAGCGGTGTACGCGATGCTGAGCGAGCACCGTGCCGCGCATCCGCCGCGGCTCGTCGCTTCGAGCACGACGCCGGGTCTCGACGCCCGCGGGCGGCGGGCGCTGCGCGCCCTCGGCTACGTGCAGTGACGCCACGGTTGTCACCGTCCGAGCGTTTTTGGTAGTCGAACCAGGGTCCATGCCGTCCGCGCTCGGCCGCTTCCGGATGCTCGATCTGTCCCGTCAGCTGCCGGGGCCGTTCTGCTCGATGCTCCTCGCGGACCTCGGAATGGACGTCCTCGCTGTCTACGCGCCGAACGACCCGATGGGGATGGGCATCCCGCTTCTCGGGCGGAACAAGCGGAGCTGCAGCCTCAACCTGAAAGCTCCCGAGGGCCGTGCGATCTTCCATCGCCTCGTCCGCGACGCCGACGTCGTGCTCGAGGGCGGCCGGCCTGGGGTGGCGGCGCGGCTCGGCGTCGACTACGAGACGCTGAAGGCGCTGAACCCGCGCCTCGTTTACTGCTCGATCTCGGGCTACGGGCAGGACGGCCCGTACCGGGACCGGGTGGGGCACGACGTCAACTATCTCGGGTTCGCGGGCGTCATCGGGCTCACCGGCACGGCGGGCGGCCCGCCCGCGATCCCGGGCGTGCAGATCGCGGACATCGGCGGTGGCGCGCTCATGGCGGCGGTTGGCATCCTCGCCGCCCTCGCGGCCCGGGACGAGACCGGCCGCGGCCAGTTCGTCGACATCGCGATGCTCGACGGCGCGTTCGCCTGGCAGGTCGTGCACGTGCTCCGCCACCTCGTCGACGGCCGCGAGCAGGCGCGCGGCGACACGATGCTCACGGGCCACCATCCCTGCTACGCGATCTACGAGACGCGCGACGGCCGGCACGTGACCGTCGGCGCCCTCGAGCCCCACTTCTGGCGGACGCTCTGCGAGCGGCTCGATCTGCCCGAGTTCGTGGGGCAGCAGTTCGCGGAAGGCGCGGAGCGCGAGACGATGTTCGCCCGCTTCCGCGCGAAATTCCGCGAGCGGTCGATGGTCGAGTGGGTGAGTCTCCTCGCCGACCTCGACATCTGCTTCGGGCCGGTCGCGACGCTCGGCGAGGCGATGCAGGATCCGCAGCTCCGCCACCGCGAGATGGTGGTCGAGATGGACGACGGCCGGGGCGCCCGCCGGACGACGCTCGGGAACCCGATCAAGCTCTCCGCCACGCCGGCCGCGCTCCGCGTGCCACCCCCGTCGCTCGGCCAGCACACGGACGAGGTGCTCGCGGGCCTCGGCTACTCGCGCGGCGACGTCGCGGGGCTGCGCGAGCGCGGGGTGATCTGACGTGGCAGGCATCGTCGCCGTCGCTGTCTCGGTCCCGCGCTATCGGCTGCCGCGCGAGGTGATCGCCCGCGAGTGGGGCGCGACGGCGGCAGGCGGCGAGAAGGCGGTCGCCAACCACGACGAGGACAGCCTGACGCTCGCGGTGAACGCCGCGCTCGGGCTCGGCGTCGACGGTCCACCAGCCGACGCCGTGTACTTCGCGACCACGACCTCGCCCTGGGCCGAGAAGCAGGCGGCCGCGACGATCGCGGCGGTGCTCGACCTGCCGCCGGCGGCCCGCACGCTCGACTTCACCGGCACGCTGCGCGCGGGAACGTCCGCGATGCTGGCCGGCCTGGACGCCATCGCGGGCGGCAGCGCGTCACGCGTCCTCGTGGCGGCCGGTGACTGCCGGATCGCCGAGCCCGACTCGCCCGCCGAGCAGAGCTTCGGCGACGCGGGCGCCGCGCTGCTCCTCGGGTGCGAGGCGGGTCTCGCCGAGGTGGTCGCGACCCACAGCGTCGCCGATGAGTTCGTCGGTACGTGGCGGACGCAGGGACAGGAATTCCCGCGCGCCTTCCCGGGCGCCTTCGAGACGAAGTTCGGCTACGGCAGGGTCATCGCCGAGGCGGTGAAGGGCGTCCTCGCGAAGGTGCGGATCGAGCCGCGCGAGCTGGCAACGGTCGTCCTGCCGGCGCCGACGCCGCGCGCGCCGCAGGCGGTCGCCAAGGCCGCGGGGCTCGACCCGAAGCGCCAGCTCCAGGAGAGCTTCTGGACGACGCTCGGGGACACCGGCGCGGTTCAGCCGCTCCTCATGCTCGCCGCCGCGCTCGAGCGCGCGAAGGCGGGCGACCTGATCCTGGTGGTCGGCTACGGCGACGGCGCCGACGCCGTCGTGCTGCGGGCGACCGGCGCGGCAATCCCTGCCGGCCACGGGGTCGCGCGCCAGATCGAGGTGAAGCGCACGCTGCCGTCCTACGGGCGCTACGCGCGCTTCCGGAAGCTCGTGCGGAAGGAGACCGTGGCGACCGAGTCGTCGTCCCCGGTCATCCTGTGGCGCGACCGGAAGCAGCTGCTGCCGCTCTACGGAGGCCGCTGCGCGCGGTGCGGCACGGTGCAGTTCCCGAAGCACCGGATCTGCGTCGAATGCGCGGACGCGAACGGGCTCGAGGAGGTGCGCCTCGCCCGCCGCGGCCGGCTCTTCACGTTCACGAACGACTACCTGACGGAGAGTCCGGACCCGCCGGTCACGCACGCCGTCGTCGAGCTCGACGGCGGCGGGCGGCTCTACGTGCAGCTCACGGACTGCGAGCCCGAGCGCGTCGCGATCGACATGCCGCTCGAGCTGACGTTCCGGAAGATCCACGAGCACGGCGGCTTCAACAACTACTTCTGGAAAGCGAGGCCCCAATGAACATCCGCGACCGGGTGGCGGTGGTCGGCGTCGGCTGCAGCAAGTTCGGCGAGCATTACGACCGATCGCTGGAGGATCTGGTGGTCGAGGCGGCGTTCGAGGCCTACCGGGACGCGCGCATCGAACCGGCGCGCATCGAGGCCGCGTGGGTGGGAACGCTCGAGAGCGGCTATTCCGGCACCGCGCTCGCGGACCCGCTGAAGCTCTACGACATCCCGATCACGCGCGTCGAGAACTACTGCGCCTCGGGCATGGACGCCTTCCGGAACGCCTGCATGGCGGTCGCTGCCGGCATGTACGAGTGCGTGCTGGTGCTCGGCTTCGAGAAGCTCCGCGACTCGGGCCGGCGCGGTCTCGGCACCTTCGGCACGCATCCGGTCGTTGGCTACGGGACGACGGCGCCGAGCCTCTTTGCGATGGCGGCCAACCGTTACTTCAAGACCTACGGCGTCACCAAGGACGCGCTCGCCAAGGTGGCCGTGAAGAACCACCACAACGGCACGATGTCGCCGAAGGCGCACTTCCAGATGGAGGTGAGCGAGGAGCAGGTGCTCGCAGCACCGCTCATCTGCAGTCCCCTCGGCCTCTTCGACTGCTGCCCGACGACGGACGGGGCGGCGGCGGCGATCGTCTGCCGCACGGACGTCGCCCGCTCGATCCGTCCCGACCCGATCCTGGTGAAGGGGCTCGGCCTCGCGGTCACGTCGGGCGAGCCCTACCTGAAGCCCGGCTTCGCCTACACGGGCTTCCCCGCCACCCGCCGCGCCGCGGAGTCTGCCTACGAGCAGGCAGGCGTCACGCCGAAGGATCTCGACCTCGCCGAGGTCCACGACTGCTTCACGATCACCGAGATCCTGAACTACGAGGACCTGGGTCTCTGCGCCCCGGGCGAAGGCTGGCGGTACGTCGCCGAGGGACGCGCATCGATCGGCGGCGAGGTGCCTGTGAACCCGAGCGGCGGCCTCAAGTCCTTCGGCCATCCGATCGGCGCGACCGGCGTCAGGATGATCTACGAGGTCTGCCAACAGCTCTGGCACAAGGCGGGAGCGCGCCAGGTGAAGGACGCCGAGATCGGCCTCGCGCACAACCTCGGCGGTCCCGGCGCCGTCGGTTGCGTCACCGTGCTCGCCAACGCCTGAGAGGAGAACAATGGATTTCGGCTTCAGCGAAGAGCAGGAGATGCTCCGGAAGTCGGCGCGGGATTTCCTCGCCGCCGAGAGCCCGATGACCTACGTCCGCCGCATGATGGAGGACGACCGCGGTTTCACCGACGCGCAGTGGAAGCAGATGGCCGAGCTCGGCTGGATGGGACTCATCCTGCCCGAGCAGTACGGCGGCGCGGGCGGCGACTTCGTCGACATGGTCGTCGTGCTCGAGGAGATGGGACGCGCCGTCCTGCCGGGGCCGTTCTTCGCGACGGTCGTCCTCGGCGGCGTCGCGCTGCTCGAAGGCGGGTCGGACGGCCAGAAGGCGTCGTTCCTGCCGAAGATCGCTGCCGGGGATCTGCGGGTGACGTTGGCCCAGCTCGAGCCGAACGCGCGCTGGGATGCAGAAGGTATCGAGCTCCAGGCGCGGAAGGACGGGGGTGGCTATCGGCTCGCGGGCACGAAGCTCTTCGTTCCCGACGCGCACACGGCGGATGTGATCATCGTTGCCGGCCGCGAGCCCGGGTCGAAGGGCGCCGAGGGCGTGACGCTCTTCCTCGTCGACGCGGGCGCGTCGGGCGTGAAGGCGACGCTCCTCAAGACGATGGACCAGACGCGCAAGCTCTGCGAGGTGGTGCTGGAGGACGTGCGCGTGCCGGCCGACCGCGTGCTCGGGCAGCCGGGTGCGGGTTGGAAGCTCCTCGATCGCGTCGTCGACCGCGGCAAGGTGGGTCTCTGCGCCGAGATGTGCGGCGGGGCGCAGAAGGTGCTCGAGATGAGCGTCGAGTACGCCAAGGTGCGCGAGCAGTTCGGACGCCCCATCGGCAGCTTCCAGGCGATCCAGCACAAGTGCGCGAACATGCTGGTCGAGGTGGAGAGCTCGAAGTCGGCGACGTACTACGCCGCCTGGGCCGTCGCGAACGACGTCGCCGAGGCGCCGCTCGCCGCCGCGATGGCGAAGGCCTACACGTCCGACGCGTACCGCCACACCGCCGGCGAAGGCATCCAGATCCACGGCGGCATCGGCTTCACGTGGGAGCACGACATGCACATCTACTTCAAGCGCGCGAAGAGCTCCGAAGTCACCTTCGGCGACGCCACCTGGAACCGTGAGATCGTCGCGCAGCTGATCGGGCTATGAGTGCCAGCGAGACGCGGCCCCAGAAGCCGGGCGAGGCTTCGCCGAGCTCGGCGCGGGGTCCGGGGGCATCGGACGGGCCCCCGGAATCATTCGACAAGTCCTGGGGTGAGCCGATCACGATGCGCGTCGAGTACGGGAAGGTCCGCGAGTTCGCGCGCGCCATCAAGGACGCGAATCCCGCCTACGCCGGCGACGGCGCCCTGGCACCCCCCACCTTCCTCATGACGATCGCCCACTGGATCGAGGGCGGCATGGGCGGCATGCGGAACCTCAAGCTCGACTACCGGCGGCTCCTCCACGGCGAGCAGGAGTTCGAGTATCTCCGGCCGATTCGGCCCGGTGACGTCCTGACCGCCCGCGGCCGGACGAAGGACGTCTTCGAGAAGGACGGCAAGCGCGGCGGGAAGATGCTCTTCGTCATCACCGAGACCGAGTTCACCAACCAGCGCGGCGAGGTCGCTGCGTACAGCCGGAGCACCCTCATCCAGACCGAGGGTGCGGTGCAGGCATGAGCGTGAGGCGCTACTTCCAGGACGTGACGGAAGGCGAGGAGCTCCCGCCCGTCGTGGTCGAGAACCTCAGCCGGACGGACCTCGTGCGCTACGCGGGCGCCTCGGGCGACTTCAACCCGATCCATCACGACGAGGAGTTCGCGCACGTGGCGGGCCAGCCGAGCGTGTTTGGCCACGGCATGTTGACGGCCGCGTTCGTCGGCCGCTGCGTGACGGACTTCGTCGGCCCGGACAGCCTGCGCCGCCTGAAGGTCCGCTTCGCGACGCGCGTCTGGCCCGGCGACACGATCGTCTCGATGGGCAAAGTGACGCGCAAGTACGAGGCCGACGGCGAGCGGCGGATCGATGGCGAGGTGCAGGCCGTCAACCAGAAGGGCGAGGTCGCCGTGAGCGGCAGCTTCACGGCGGCGCTGCCGAGCCGCGGGTAACGGCGTGGGCTCCGTCGCGCTCGTGACCGGTGCGGGGCGCGGCATCGGCCGGGCCATCGCGCTGCGCCTCGCACGCGACGGTCTGGCGATCGGAATCGTCGACGTCGACCCCGACACCGCCGAGGCGGGCGCGGCCGAGGTCCGCGCCGCCGGCGGCCGCGCGTTGCCCGCGACCGCCGACGTCGCCGATCGCGACGCCGTCTCCCGCGCCGTCGCGGCGGTCGAGGCCGCGCTCGGCCCGATCGACGTCCTCGTCAACAACGCCGGCTGGGAGCGGCTCCACTTCTTCGTCGAGAGCGATCCGGCCCTCTGGGATCGGTTGATCGCGGTGAACCTGAAGGGCGTCCTCAACACCACGCACACCGTCCTCCAGGCCATGGTCACACGAAGCGGCGGCCGTATCGTCAGCATCGCCTCGGACGCCGGCCGCGTGGGCAGCAGCGGCGAGTCGGTCTACTCCGCGTGCAAGGCGGGCGTCATCGGCTTCTCCAAGGCGCTGGCGCGCGAGGTCGCGCGGCATGCGATCACCGTGAACGTCGTGTGTCCCGGCCCGACGGATACCCGGCTCCTCTCCGACGTGATGACCGGCGACCGCGGCGCCAAGGTCCTCGAGAGCATGCGTCGCGGCATCCCGTTGCGGCGTCTCGGCCAGCCCGAAGACGTGGCGGGCGCGGTCGCCTACCTCGCCTCCGACGAGGCGGCGTACGTGACCGGCCAGGTGCTGAGTGTCTCCGGCGGTCTCACGATGGTGGGGTGACGGAGAGCCGGACGA
>VBKG01000497.1 GCA_005879585.1 Deltaproteobacteria bacterium
GCCGGCGCCTGAGCGGCTAGTTTCTCAAGCTCCTCGCCCATTGCATCCGTGCCTTCCGTGCGCGTAGGTCCAGGGCTCACTGCATTTACGCGGACCGTCACGACGCCGAACGCCGGATGAATCAAGGGTTCCCGGCGATCACTGGAGAAGAACTCTAGCGGACGTCCGCGTCGGCCGATGGCGAGAGGTTGTCGCGGGAGGCCAGCGGTCCGTGCGTCACGTCGACTGTCCTTGTCGGGCTCGTGTTCCACGGGCGGAGCACCTTCAGGAAGAACAGCAGCAGGGTCCTTCCCGAGCCAGTAACGAACCACCTGCGCCTCGCTGGCCGCCGCCGTCGCTCGTCGAGTCGCAGCACAACTCCGGGCGCGCGCCCCGACGGCAGGCGCCGGGGCTGCATCGCGATACGCGCGGCCGGGCGGAAGGTCACGACACGGCCACGCATGGCGCGCCCTTCGCAGCCGAGTCTGGCGACGGACTCCGGTTCATTTGAACGTATCCCGTCAAGCGGCGATCGGCTCGATCTCTATAGCACACTACTCCTCCAGCATCGGCCGGCCCTCGTGGCTCACGAGGAGATCGTGCATGTCGTTGGCGTGCTCCTCCTCCTGCGCGAGGATACGCTCCAGCAGCACCCGAGTCGTCGGATCCCGGTCGCCGAAGTAGCGCACCATCTCGCGGTAGGTTTCGATGGCGATACGCTCGGCGACGAGGTCTTCCTTGATCATGTCGACCAGGTTCTCGCCCTCGGCATACTGCGAGGCGGCTCGGGAGCCGACGCCTTCGGGGTTCAGATTCGGCTTGCCGCCGAGCTGATTGATCCGCTCCGCGAGGAGATCGAGATGCTCCTCTTCCTCCTTGGCGTGCTGCGCGAACTCTTCCTTCACCGCCTTGCTGGCGAGCCCGGTCGCGCAGACCGCGTGAAACTTGTAGCGCAGGATACAGACGATCTCCGTGGCGACCGCGTGGTTCAGGAGCGCGATCGCGTCGTCCACCTTGCCGCCGTAGTTCTGCGTGATGGCCCCGTCGCTCAGATGCTCCCGCGCTCTCCTCCGAATCTCCTTGATGTCCGTAAGAAACGTCTCACGAGCGCTCATTGCCTCTCCTTTCTTCTCGGCCGGTGGCTTCCCATCCACCACCGACGGTTTTGTAGAGCGCGACCAGCTCGAGCGCGACGTCGCGCTCCGTCTGTGCCAGCGTGTCCTGCGACGTGAAGACCGACTGCTCCGCGACGAGCACGGTGAGGAAGTCCGTGAGGCCCTGACCGTACAGATTTCGACCGTCGTTCCACTACGGGATGTTGAGGCAGCTGCACCCGGTCAGGTCGAACGTGCATGCTTCACCGGCGCCACAAAACCCGTTGCACTCGGGAGCGTCCGCGTCACCACACGGGGTCGTGCGGCATTCGCAGGCGCCGCCCGAGGTGATCGCCGAGCAGTGCCCGCCGTTGCCGCAGGTGCCCTCGCAGCGCCGCTCGTCGGAGTTGAAATCGCAGGAACTTGGCGCGAGCGTCGTGCTGGTCGTCGTGGAGCCGGTCGTCTCGGTGCTGCGGGTGGCCGGCGCGCACAGGAACTGAGCCGCACTGAACCTGACGACTCTCGTCCCGCCGAACTCGTCGGTCATCTCCGCCGCGGGCGGAAAGGGCTTCGGGCAGAAGAGCTTGTAGCAGAGGAACTGGCCGACGTTCCCGGGCGTCGGGCCGCCGCCGCGCGGAGTCGGTACGACATTGGACGTCTCGGTCTCGAGGCACACGAGCTGCGCGCGCGACCCGATGCGGCAGGACTGCGTGACGCTGGCATTCATCAGGGTCAGAGTGGACGGTCCCTTGCGCACCGGATCCTTCACCCCGTAGCAGGCGAGATGGTCCGAGGCCGGCTGAGCGAACGCGGCCGTGGCGAATGCCACTACCGCTACGATGAGGGCGACGACCTTTGGCGTGATGCGATGCATGTGACGCCCAGTGAGCAAAGCACGTGCCCGCCGGCCTCACCGCGTCACCGGTCCCTTCTGCGCCTCTAACCCGACCGCCCCCGTCCGCCACCGGCGCGGCGCTCACGGCAGCTGTCGACATGTCAGCATCGGTGACGATGGCGGTGATGGCGGCGTCGGCACGAGCCGCTCTGCACCCGCGGATGGCGCACTTCCGAGTGGCGTGAATCGTGCACCTTGCAGGTGAGTGCGGAGTTGGCTACGAGATGAAGTCCAGCGCGCTCATGAGGCGGACGATGTTCCTCGTCCTGACCCTACTAGTGCCCGCGGTCACCGTCTACGCGGATGACTGGGGCATGGGCCAGGCCAACGCCCGGCTTCCACATCCGAGCATGTTCCGGCCCGTCTCGACGCCCGCGCAGGACATCAGCACGCTCGCGGTGTTCGTGCTCATGGTCACGACGGCGATCTTCGTGATCGTCAGCGCCCTCCTCACCTACAGCGTGATCCGCTTCCGCGCCCGTCCTGGGGACGGGAGCGAGCCTCCGCAGCTCTACGGCAGCGCCCCGGTCGAGTTCGCGTGGACCGCCGTGCCGGTGCTGATCGTATTCGTGCTCATCCTCACGACCGCACGGAGCGTCTACACCGTGCAGGCGGCGCGGCGGCCGCCCCGCTCGGTCGCGGTGCGGGTCGTCGGTCACCAGTGGTGGTGGGAGTTCGAGCTCACATCGGCCGACGTGGTCCACAGCTTCTGGGTACCGCAGCTCGCCGGCAAGACCGACGTCATCCCGAACAAGACGAACGTCATGTGGATGGACCCCCAGGAGGCGGGCACCTACCTCGGCCAGTGCGCCGAGTTCTGCGGCACGCAGCACGCGCTCATGCTGCTCCGCGTGGTGGTCGATCCGCGGGACCAATGGGACCGCTGGGTGGCGACGCAGCGGGAGGTTGCCATTGAGGATACGGTCGCGAGCGGCCGGGACGTCTTCGCGTCGACGGCGTGCGTAAACTGCCACGTCGTGCGCGGCGTCGGCGCAAATGGCCGCTTCGGCCCTGACCTGACGCATCTGATGAGCCGGGAAACGCTTGCCGCCGGGGCTGCGCTCAACACAACGGCCAACCTGAAGGCCTGGATATGAGCCCGACCAGCATCTTCGCTCCGGTTTCCACGCCCGCCGACTCCATCTT
>VBKG01000498.1 GCA_005879585.1 Deltaproteobacteria bacterium
CGCGACGACGAGCAGCGCGGGGTCGAGGCCGCGGGCGCGCCGCGCATTCGCGACTTCGTACGACCGGCACGCGCGTCCGGGGGTGTGCGATGAAGCGCACGACGACGGTGGCCGCCCTTGCCTTCCTCGCGGCGTTGGGGGGATTCCCCCTCGTCCGCGCTGAGGTTCCCGAGGAGTGCCGGAGGCAGTGCTCGCTCGACCTCGAGGCGTGCAGGAACGGGTGTATCGACAGCCGCGACTTCGACGGCTGCCTCGAGGAGTGCCACTCCGACGAAGAGGACTGCCTGAGCGGTTGCCGCTGAGCCACATGATCCACCCGACGGTCAACGAGTGCTCATCGTGGCCCTGCACGTCGGCCGGCTGATCTGCCGTGGCTCCTCTGGTGTTTTCCGCGGACGATGTGCCGCTCGCTCGGCACGCTGTCGACCCGCCGGCAGAACGAGACGGCGTGCGCCGACCACTTCGTGGCGTTCCCCGATGCGGCCATCATCGCCTCGGGCGCGGTATCGGCAGCGGCTTGCAGCGGCAAGGAACGGCCATGGCGCGAATCACCACCGCCTCGCCGCTCGGCACCGGCGCCGGCGCGACTCTTGCTGATCTCTGCCCGCGTTCCTTCGTTTCCATGGGGGGCTCATGCCGAACAGACGTGGACTCTTCAGCGCGGTCATTCTGGCCCTGGTGGCGGGTGGGCTCATAGGCCTCAGCCGCTCGGCGGTGGGCCAGACGCCGAGCACTCAGCCGCCCCGGCGCCCTCGCGACGCCGTCGCCGACGCGCAGACGCCGAAAGACGTCCCGGCGGAGCGGCCGGAACAAAAAAAGACGGCCCACGACCTGTCCGACGTCTTCACCCCGAGCAAGGCGTCGCGGTCTTCAGAAGCTCTGGTCGACCAGCCGCAGCATGGCGGCATGACCGGGTTCGACTTCTACCGGGATCCGCTGGGCGCGATGGCTCCGGGGACGACCTTCGACGACGTCTACAAGGCCGCCGTCGCCCACAAGCCGAAGGTCACGGCGCTGCAGCGAAAGCTGCTGGAGAGCCGCTACGACCTCGCGCCGAAGCTCGACCCGAAGGCCACGATGTCGCGGGGCAAGCCGCTCGTGGTGGGGCCGACTGCCCGTCTGCCGCAGGGGACGAGCTGGGACGCGCTGGCGGCCATGAGCCCGGAAGAGATCCGCGCCAAGGACGCCTTCCCGTACAAGGCGCTGCCTCACCCGCTGCAGGGCGGATCGCTGGGCGGTCAGGTCTTCCCGCAGATGCAGATCGCGATGTTCCCCCGCCTGGAGCGGTACGACGTCGAGTTCGACCTTCCCGAGGCCTTCCTGCCCGAGTTCCCGCCCGCGATGTTCCTCCAGAACCGCCCCGAGCTGGGTGACGTCTCCCGCGGCGAAGTCGTCTCGATCAACAACTACTACCGGCTGTTCAAAGACCTCCTGACGCCGGTGCAGCTCGACGGCCTGCGCCTGCTCCTGACGCCGTTCCCCCAGGAGGAGTTCAATCCGACCGACGACCGGAAGACCGCTGAGCCCACTCTCGGCGTGACGTGCTTCGACTGTCACACCAACGGCCACACCAGCGGACAGTTCCACATCAACCCCGATGCCCGGCCCGAGCAGCGGCGCATACGCCTGGACACGGTGAGCCTGCGCGGCATGTTCGACCAGCAGATTCACGGGTCGAAGCGGAGCCTCCGCTCGGTCGAGGACTTCACCGAGTTCGAGCAGCGGACGGCGTATTTCAACGGCGACGAGATTCACGCCATCAAAAAGGGGATGAACATCCTGGATCGGATCCAGGTGTCGCACATGGCCCAGATGCAGAACATGCTCGATTTCCCGCCCGCGCCCAAGCTGACCGTGCTCGGCCGTCTCGACCCGACGAAGGCGACGGAGAGCGAGCTGCGCGGCGAGCAGCTGTTCTTCGGCAAGGCGCAGTGCGCGTCCTGCCATCCGGCGCCGTCCTACCTCGACAACCAGATGCACGACCTGCACGTGGAGCGCTTCCTGAAGGACGAGGCGGGCGACGGCCCGATCAAGAGCTTCACGCTGCGCGGGATCAAGGACAGCCCGCCGTACATGCACGACGGCCGCTGCCTGACGCTGGAGGACACCGTCGAGTTCTTCAACCTGGTCCTGGGGCTGAAGCTGACGAAGGACGAGAAACCGGACCTGGTGGCGTTCCTGCGCCAACTGTGAGGGGCGCGATGTCGGAAGTCGTCGCGGGGATACGGATCCCCGACAGCAAGCTGGCCCGGGGGGCGACGGACCTGCTGCGGGAGCACGGCAGCGCGTTGCTGCTCGCGCATTCGCTGCGAGTGTTCCTGTTCGGCGCGATCCGCGGGCGCCACCGGGACCTGAAGGTCGACCACGAGCTGCTGTTGTATTTCGGGGCGGTGTTCCACGACCTCGGGCTCACCGCGAAGTACCGCAGCCGCGACCACCGGTTCGAGGTCGATTCGGCGAACGCGGCGCGGGACTACAGCGACGTGCTGGAACGGACGGTGCCCGGCTACCGGACGGACTTCTGCGACCTGATCGCCGCCAACCCGCTGGGAGGGTGAGTGCAGATGAGCACCGAACGATACGACGACCTCGTCCTGGGCAGCGGAGCGGGCGGCAAGCTCCTGTCGTGGCACCTGGCCAGAGCCGGGCGTCGGACCGCCGTCGTGGAACGCAGGTACATCGGGGGCTCGTGCCCCAACATCAACTGCCTTCCGAGCAAGAACGAGGTCTGGAGCGCCAAGGTGGCGGACCTGATCCACCACGCGGCGGCGTTCGGGGTGGTGACGGGCTCGACGGCGATCGACATGCGGCGCGTGCGGCAACGCAAGCGCGACATGGTCGACGGTCTGATCGCGATGCACCTGGATCAGTATCGGGCGAGCGGTGCCGAGCTGATCATGGGCACGGCGCGCTTCCTCGGGCCGAAGACGGTCGAAGTGCGTCTGAACGATGGCGGTAGACGAACGCTCGCAGGGGAGCGCGTGTTCCTCAACCTGGGGACGCATGCCGCGATTCCACCGGTCCCCGGCCTGGCGGATGCCCGACCGCTCACGAACATCGAGCTGCTCGAGCTCGACCGGTTGCCCGAGCATCTCGTCGTCCTCGGCGGCGGATACGTCGGCCTCGAATTCGCCCAGGCCTACCGCCGCTTCGGAAGCCGCGTGAGCGTCATCGACAACGGAGAACACCTTCTCAGCCGCGAGGATCCGGACGTGGCGGCCGAGCTCCGGCGGATCCTCGCCGGCGATGG
>VBKG01000499.1 GCA_005879585.1 Deltaproteobacteria bacterium
TACGCCGACGCGCTGACCGACCAGCAGATCGAAGCCATCCGGCAGCACGTGCGGGACGGCTACCTCGGCGGTGGGCTCCAGTACCTCCCCGGCGCGGACACGGCGACCAACCTCTTCACGGGATACTTCGCGGCGCTGCGCTCCGGCGACGAGGCGGGCTACTTTCGGCGCGCGGCCCTCCGCGCCGAGCCAACCACGGACGACCGGCCCTACTTCTACCAGCTCGAGCGCGACTTCGTCCGTTCGCGCGCCGGGCGGTTGCTGCTCCTGATCCTGCTCTGGGTGACCAGCATCGGCATGGGGCTGATCTTCGTGCCACTTCGCCGGCTCTCGCTGCCGCACAAGAATCGGATCGTTCTCGGAAACCTCGTCTACTTCGTCTGCCTCGGGCTCGGGTTCATGCTCGTGGAGATCTGCCTCATGCAGAAGCTGTCGCTCTTTCTCGGGCACCCGGCGTACTCGGTCACCGTGACGCTCGCCGGCATGCTCGTGTGCTGCGGTGTCGGCAGCCTCGCTGCCGGGCGGCTCGCGGGGTCGCGCCAGGTCATTCCCCTGGCGCTCATGATGGGGGCGCTCTCCGCGGTCGCCTACGCGTTTCTCACCGACGTGCTCGCCTACAGCCGGTTCGAGAGCCTGACCGCGCGCATCGTCCTCACCCTCGCGTTCGTCGCGCCGGGCAGCTTCTTCCTGGGCATGCCCTTCCCGCTGAAGCTGCGGAGCCTCGAGGGGAGCGAAGCAGCCCTCGTCCCCTGGGCGTGGGCCGTCAACGGCCTCGCGTCCGTGGCGGGGTCGGTGCTCGCGGTCGCGCTCACCATGAACGTCGGCTTCCGGGCCGTCTTCCTGCTGGCCGGAGCCGTCTACCTCGTCGCGCTCGCGGCCCACCTGCTGACGCTGCGACAGGCGGGCGGTCATTGGATTCGGTTACCCCTGGAGCGAGATGGCGTGGCTCCGCACCGGCCTTCGGAAGCTGAGAAGATCTACGCGACATTCAGAGAAGACAAGGAGCTCGACCACTCCTTCGTGCTCTGTCGCGAGGAATAGGGGCTGGCATCCTTCGAAGCTCCTGGTCGCCCCGCCGACATCGTCGCCCGACCTGCCGCCAACCTGGCACTCGCTGTGTCGAAGGCTCTGCGGCATGCGATCGCATGCAGCGTCGCTTCGCTCGAGCCGGGTGACATGCGCGCACGAAGTCATGACGTCATGCATGTCTGCTAGTTCAACGCCCTCGCTTGCTGCTGATTTCTCGCTGCTTCTGCAGGCGCGCGTGGCATAGCGCTTGCTCCAGCACCCGCGGCGCGGGAGGCCCTGGCGCCCGCACATCTCGTTCCCTCCCGCCAGGAAAGAAGGGGCCCGTCATCGACACTGGGCGCCCGAGCGATTCCGAAGAGTCGGCTGAAGTAGAGGCGGCACGATCTGAGTAGAGGAGACACGAGATGACGAACTCGAGAAGTACCGCGAAGTGGGCAGGCGAACGGTCTTGTTGCGGCGCAGCGACGGGCGTCGCTGACAGGGTGGTCGGGATATGGGGGCTGGCCGCGGTCACGCTGGCACTCTGTCTCCTGGCCGCCGCTCCGGTGCGCGCCCTTTGCATCAGCGACGGACAAGGTCAGGACGACCAGCCCGGCCAGAAGGACGTGAGCGGGCTCTGCGAGCCGGGCCCGACGTGTTCCAGTTCCTCCACCACGCTCTCTCTCCTGTGGCAGATGGACGAAGTGACCGGGTCGGGTGGTAACACGGGTGATGCCTGTGCCCTGATCGACCTCAACCAGGACGGGCTTGCAGACCGGGCTATCTGCGTGACGACCTTCGGCGCGGCGCAGATGGCAGGCAAATGCTCCAACAACCAGTTCCTGGGGTGCACCAAAAACCAGGACTGTGGCTCAGGCGGCACCTGCGTGCTTCCGACCAACAACACCGGCGCCCCGCGGTGCTACACCTGCGCCAACGACCGGGCGACCCGTTGCACCAACTCCCAGCCGATCGCGTGCACCTCAGTCTGCAGCGTTGGCGTCGTGGTAGGGGCAGATCCCTTCAGCAGCTCCGCGACACACACGGCGACCAAATGCAACGGAACCAACTGCCGCACGAATGATACGGCGGTGAACTGCTGCCTGACGTCCGCCGACGTTGGCACAGGCGGTGAGCTGATCGACGTATGCTCCTATCCGTCCCAACAGCCGAACTCCGATCCGTCGGACTGCGTGATCAGTCCGCCGAACTGCAGTTCAAATGCGAACTGCGATGACCATAATCCCTGCACCGTTGACACGTGCGCAACCGGCGCAGGAGGGGTGAAGTTCTGCGATAACCGTCCCGGGAACGCGGGGGCGGTCTGCCATGCCTCGGCGGGTGTCTGCGACGTTGCGGAGACGTGTACCGGGA
Source organism: Deltaproteobacteria bacterium (assembly GCA_005879585.1). Classification (GTDB taxonomy): domain Bacteria; phylum Desulfobacterota; class Binatia; order DP-6; family DP-6; genus DP-3. The sequence continues at coordinate 2,383 of VBKG01000499.1, forward strand.
CGAGCCGCGACTGTCCGGCCGACGGGTTTGCGTCAGCCACCACCATTTGTCGCGCGTCGGCGGATGTCTGCGACGTAGCCGAAACCTGCACCGGAACCAGCACAACGTGTCCGGCCGACGGGTTTGCCCCAGTCACGACGGCCTGCCGTGCGTCAGCGGGTCCGTGCGACGCAGTGGAGAACTGCACGGGCAGCAGCGCGAGCTGTCCGGCCGACGGCTTCCAGTCGGCCGCGACGGTCTGCCGTGCGTCAGTGGGTCCGTGCGACGTGGCGGAGAACTGCACGGGCAGCAGCGCGAGCTGTCCGGCCGACGGCTTCCAGTCGGCCGCGACGGCCTGCCGGGCGGCAGCGGGTCCGTGCGACGCAGTGGAGAGCTGCA
>VBKG01000451.1 GCA_005879585.1 Deltaproteobacteria bacterium
CAGGCAGTCCAGAGCGCGGCATCCCAGCCGAGGCGCTCGAAGACCGGCGTCGGCCGGAGGCGGTCGCGCAGCAGCACCGTCGCGTCGATGACGAACTCCTCCCGCTCCCGGAGCTCGGTCGCGCTCATTTCCTTCGTGTACAGCTCGCCGAGCGAGAGGACGCCGAAGGCGACGTGCCGCGACTCGTCGGCCATCACGCGGGCGATGAGATCCTGGATCAGCGGCTCGTCGGCGAGCTGCATGCGCGTCACGCCGAAGGCGGCGAGCGCGAGCCCCTCGACCATGATCTGCATGCCGAGGAAGGTGACGTCCCAGCGCGAGTCGAGGATGATGTCGTCGAGGAGCCGGTTGAGACTCGGCACCACCTCGTACGAGATGCCGAGCTTCTCGGTGAGGTAGCGGTGGTAGACCTCGACGTGGCGCGCCTCGTCGGCGACCTGGTTGGCGGCGTAGAACTTCGCCTCCGCCCACGGCACGCCCTGCACGATCTTCGCGGTGGCGAGCAGCGCCCCCTGCTCCCCGTGCAGGAACTGCGACAACATGAAGGCGTTCAGGTGGAGCTGCATGCGGACGACCTCGTCGTCGCCGAGGTCGACCGGCGGGCGGAGCATCGAGTTGATCATCGGGCCGAGGCCGTTGGCGACCCGCTGGCGGACCAGGCGCTCGATGTCGACGTCGATGGACCAGTCGAGGTCGTTGGCGTTCCAGGCGAGCGTCTTCCCCTTCTCGTAGAGATTCAGCAGGTTCGCCTGGCGAAGCGCGTACTGCCAGTCGAAGACGCTGTCGATCGTCGCCTTGATGGGCTCGTACGGTCCGCCGGGCGGTATGGGGAGCGGGTTTCGCTGCGTGTACTGCATGGCTACCTCCTGCGTTTACGTGCGTGGCGCCTCGGGACGATGCCGACGTACCGGAGGAACATCGTCGTGAGCTCCCGCCGGAGATCGTCGTCGGACACCGGGCGTCCGGCGGCCTCGGTCTTCTCGATCAGCACGTGGTGGTTCATCAGCGCGAACGCCGTCTGGACCGCGAGGTCGATCGCAAGCGCCGGGTCGGGGTGGTCCATCTCGTCGCGACGGGGCAGCAGGAGCGCCCGGATGCGTTCCTCCACCCGGCGGCGGAACCGGAGCCCGCCCTCGCGGATGACGGGGTCCTGGATGGCGCTGACGAGGAACGCCGCGATCAGGCGGCGGCGCTCGCGCGTCACCGACACGAGCTCGGTGACGGCCGCCTCGACGACGTGGGCGGTACTCACGTTCTCCCAGCGGCGGGCGTCGGCCAGCGCCTCGAGCCGCTGCCAGACCTCGATGAAGTGCCGTTCCTCGAGCGCCCGGAGCAGCTCGTTCTTGTCGCGGAACCGGGCGTAGAAGCCGCCGACCGATGAGTGGGCGCGGCGCGCGATCTCCGGGATCGAGACCGCCCCGTGGCCCTTCTCCTCGATCAGCACCTCCGCGGCGTCGAGCAGGCGCTGGAGGGTCCGCTCGCTGCGGGCCTGCTTGGGGCCGGCGACGGTCTGGAGCGGGAAGGCGACGGTTTGGGCCACGATGAGAACCAGAATCCGATTCTAGTTCTTACCCGGGCGGGCGCGCGCTGTCGACCCCCCATCCAACGCTGACTGCTCCCCCGCAAAAGGCAGTTTCGCGAGGGGTTTTTACCCTACGTGCCGCGCAGGAGGCTGCCGACGAGTCCGTGCATGGTGGACGCGCCGCAGCGGAGCTTCAACCGTTCGACGTAGTGGCCGACGGTCCGCGAGCTGAGCCCCGTCGCCTCGGCGATCTGCTTGTGGGTTTTGTCGGCGATGAGAAGGCGCGCGATCGTGCGCTGCGTGGCCATCTGTACCCCGCAGAGATGCGCAGCGCCCTGCACGATCGCGGCGAGCACCCGGTCGAGGTCTGCACCCGCCGTCACGTCGCCGAGCAGGCGATGGAGAAACGTTGCGATCGCGAGATCGGCGGCGGGCACCGGCTTCCGGCGCTCGTGACGCGCACCGAGCGCGACCACCTTCGCGCGAGCGATTCGCGGCGCCGTTCGGCCGTTCACGCGGCCAGCGCCCCCCTCCGTCGACGGCCTTTTCATTCCCGGTGCGTGGGTAGACCCAAGGCGCCCGTGAAGCAAGGACGGTCCGGAAATCCGCGCGCCGTATCCCCTCTAATCTCCGGCGTCCTGCCGTCGCCTGTGACGCCCGCGCGCTGTGCGGCGCGGCGCCCGGGCGCCGAGGTCCGCTGCCGTCGGCGCTCCCTCCACCCAGTTGATGTCCCACGCGCTGTCGACCGTGATGAAGGTCAGCGACTGCGCGGGAAGCCACGCCTCGTGCACCATCTTTGCGGGCATGAAGTTGAACGAGCCGGGGCCGAGCTCCGCCCGGTGCCCGTCGCACTCGAGCACGGCGGTGCCGCGCACGAGGGTATGAGTCTCGTTGGCGGTGTGCCAGTGCTTGCGCACGTGGATCGCGGCCGGCGTCCGGATCATCAGCTGCGTCGCCTGGGTCGCCGGGTCGACGCGCAGGATCGCGATCTCGGGGGAACGCGACCCGAGGTCGGGGATGATCGGCTTCCATTTGAGGTCC
>VBKG01000452.1 GCA_005879585.1 Deltaproteobacteria bacterium
CGCGAGGCCCTACGGCTCGCGGCAGTCAGAGCCCGAGGGTCTCCAGCAGGCGGAGCCAGAGCTCGCTCACGCAGCCCAATCCAAATCGACTCAGGCGGTGTAGTCGTCTTCAGGAAGGAGAAGCACGATGAGAGCGTTCAGGAACATCATGGGAATCAGGACCGATCGGACGAAGGTGAGTGTCGCGAGGCGTCGCATCGTAGCCGCGGGTCTCGCGCTCGGCATTCTCGCGATCACTGCCGGCGTCCCGCATGTGAGCCATGCCGATGCGTCGTCGGCCCCTCCGGTGAGTAAGTGCTCCGACTTCGGGTGCGAACAGTGATGAGCCGACCGAACGAAAGAAGTGTTGGCATGATTCAGAGAACATGGACATGGGTTCTTCACCCTCCCGTGGCAGGACCGCGTGCGACGGTGGTCATTCGCATGATGGCTGGAGCGGTCTTCTTCTGGGAGGGGATACTGAAGTTCGTCTACGCCAACCAGGGCGTGGGGCGATTCACCAAGCTCGGGTTACCGTTTCCGGTCTTCACCGCGAACTTCGTGGGAGGGCTGGAAATCGGGGGCGGCTTGTTGCTGATCCTCGGCCTCGGCACACGGATCATCACGATTCCGTTCATCATCGAGATGGTCGTGGCGATACTCTCCACCAAGCCGCGGCTCTTCCTCGGCACCTTGCCGCTCCCCCCACCCCCGGTTCCGCCGCAGGTTGGCATCTGGGCCGTCTTGCACGAGATCCGCTCGGAGTACGCGCAGATCATGAGCTGCATCTTTCTCGTGCTCTCGGGCCCGGGTCCCTGGTCACTCGACGCGTCGCTCCTGTCCGGTGAGGAAGGGAAGCGAGACAGCTTGGTCGAGGCGACCGCTCGGCGTCGACCCCTGACGGTGAGGCATCCGCCGGAGGCAGGGGAAGAGTCTTGGTCTGACGCTCGCCGCGTCGTCAGGCGTTGAGAGACCGCGGTGCGGTGCCCGCCCGAGCGGCGGGCGCACAGTTCAAGAGGGCCATCATCCATCTGCCGCCCGCTCCGACCACGCCTCGGACTCGGTCAGGAGGACGACGCGGCCTGCCCGTGGTACCGTCGCGACGAGGAGGAGGAGTGGTGGCGCCGCCTCGGAATGCCGCCGGCTTTAGGCGGAGCGTCGCGAAGCGCGCGATTGGCGATGCTTCTTCACACGTCGGGGCCGGGTGCGATGGAAGTCCGTCGCGATCAGCGGCACCAGGTCGTCGCTTCGCCGTAGCAGCGATAGAGCATCCCGCCGGCGGAGTCCTGGTCCCATTGGGGCTGGCACGTGCCGCGCTGCACTCCATCCCGGAAGGGGCGCGGCACGCCGCCGGAGTTGACGCAGGCCTGCGCGCTGTAGTCGATCGCGATCGCGATCGCGGAGTTACAGCACTCGCGCCGGCTCGTGTGCACCCAGCCGGTGTCGCCCCAGCCCGGGTACTCTGCGGCCGTGGCGAAGACGCCTACGCTCATCGCGGCCAGGAAAGCCGACGCGCCGAGTGCCCGCTTCATGCGCACGCACGGTAGCAGGCGGACACCATCGGTGGCCATAGACCTGACGGCCTGGCTTTCACCGCCGGTGGACCTCGGATAGACAGGTCATTCGATGAGCATCGCAAACCGACCGACCTACCCCGGCTTCGGCCGCGTCCTCGTGCTTCTCGTGGCGCTGGGCGCGCTAGGGTGCACGGCGCACCGCCGGCCGACACCGACGGACATGTCCGGCTTCCTCGACGACTACGCGCTCCTCCGCCCCGGCGGTCCGGGCGAGGTGCGCCTCGTGTACCGCAACCCCGCCGCCGATTGGCATCGCTACCATTCGGTGATGCTCGAGCCCATCGCCATATGGCGCAGCGGGCGGAAATCGCTCGATCCCGTGCCGGAGGACGACCTCCTTCGTCTCGCACACGACTTCGAGCAGGCCGTGCGTGCCCGCCTCGGCCGGAGCTTCCGTCTCGTCGACCGTCCCGGTCCGGACGTGCTCCGCATCCGGCTGGCGATCACCCACGCGCGCGCCACCGACGCCGTGCTCGACGTGTGCACTGTGCCTTGCGGGGAGGAGGTGCCGCCGACGGGGAGCGGCCCGCTCGACGCCGAGACCCGTCGCCTCCTCGACGCGGCGGTCATCGAGGGTGAGATGGTCGACGCCGAGACCGGGACGCTGCTGGCACAGGGGGTCGACGGGCCACGACGCGCGGATGCGCCTCCGCTCGAGACCT
>VBKG01000453.1 GCA_005879585.1 Deltaproteobacteria bacterium
CCGCTCGCAACGACCAGCCGCGGGCCGTCGTCGAAGACGCCCTCGAAGGCGACGCGACCGTTCGAGTCGATGCCCACGTACTCGCCGTCGACGCGCCTGAGGGGGTGGCCGCCGACCGCTCCTGCGTCGCTGACCCGGCTGGGCGGCTGGCCGGGGACGAAGAGGAATGCGCCCTGGACGGAGCCGGCGGCGGCCGCCAACGCGACCGCGCCCGTGGCGTTGATCGCCACCGCGCCGCGCAGGAAGCGCCGCGCGTTCCCACGGCTCATCGGCTGAGACGGCAGGATGGCCGAAACCACTCCGGCAGTGTCGACGGTGAAGACGCCGGCCGCCTCATTATTCCTGGGGCGTCCGGGGAGACGATTCACGATAGCGGGGAACGCCACGAGGCCGGCGTCATTGAGGACGGGACGCGGCCCGAGGAACTCGAAGCTTCCGCCGCCGGGCGCGGGGTCACCTCGGCCGACGAGCCGCACGGCTCTCCGGGTCCCGTGGCTCCAGAGCCAGAGTGCACGGCCGACCACGTAAAGCAGGTCGCCCCGGGAATTCAGATCCGCGATGTCCGCGCTCACCAGCGTCGCACCGTCGAAGACCGGCACGAGGCCGTCCCGCTCGAGCAGGAAGACGCCGTCGGTCGCGCGCCGGGAGTTCAAGCTGGCGGTGAAGGCCACTACGCCGTCGTCGTTGATCGCCAAGCGGCTCGCGAGACGGTTGAAGGTGCCGTCGAGAGGCGCGGGCAACGGGTCGCCGGTCCGGGCGACGAGCGTCGTCACGCCGCCGCTCACGGTCAGCACCGCGCTCGTCCCGCCGAGGAAGATCGCGCTGTCGCCGCCGGCGCTGGGGGCCGAGATCGAGTCGAGCCGCGTGCCGTCGACCGCGGCGTCGCCGGTCATCACCAGGATCTCCGTCGCCGCGCGGCCTGGATCGCTGGCAAGAAAAACGACGGCGACGATCGCTAGTGCGACGCCCCCCATCGCCGCGAGCTCTATGCCCGGATGAGCGCGCACGTCAATGTGGACGAAACACCTAGTTTCGCCGCGTCTCCGGCGCGGAGCGGCGATCACGGGAAGATGGGTTCTCCGCGCCTGGCAAGGCGATTGCTCCCCTGCGGCACGTGCACCCCGAGGTGGCGTTCACGGTCGGCCAGCTTCACGTTGCCGTCTCGAGCCACGCGCTGGCCGTTGCCGCCGGTGTGGCGGCCGGCTTCGTGCTGGCGCTCCGGCGCGCTCGCGACCCCGCCGTCGTGCTCATCGCCGCGGCCGCGATGACCGTCGCGGCGCTCGCCGGCGCGCACGGGCTCTTTCGCGCGATGCACGGCGGCGACGAACGATTCTGGAACGGTGGTCTCGCGTCGACGGGCGGGGTCGCGGCGGGCGTGATTGCGGCGTGGGTGACGGCCTGGGTCGCGCGCCGGCCGCTCGCGGAGCTGCTCGACGCGCTCGCACCCGCCGGCGTTCTCGCGCTCGCCATCGGGCGCCTCGGCTGCTTTCTCGCGGGCTGCTGCTACGGGCGGCCGAGCGAATTGCCGTGGGCCGTCGTCTTTCCCGAGCTCGGCCCGCCGGCCCGCCATCCACTCCAGCTCTACTCGGCGGCGTGCGACCTCGGTCTGGTGCTGCTCCTCTCGCGGCGGGCCGCGGCGGGCGCTGTCGCACGGCGGTCCTGCGTCGGACTCGGTGCCGTCCGCTTCGCGCTCGAGTTCTTACGGGACCCCACGGCCACCGATATGCTGGTCGACGGATGGCTCACGCTGCCGCAGGCCGCGGCGTTGCTGCTCGTCGTTGCGGCGCTCGGCTTGCGCGCGCCGGCGCGTTTCGACTATGGCATCGCCGCGGAGGACGCGCGCGCATGCCCGACGAGAAGAGCCTGAAGGATGTCACGGTCTGGTCCGGTCACCGCGAGATGTCGCTCGAGGACGTCGCGGTCATCCAGCCGGGCCTCGGGCGCCTCATGCCGGAGATCGGCGCGCGCACGTGGAAGCTCTACTACGCCGCCAAGGCGGCCAACTGGCCGCTCGCGAAGTTCCAGCTGAAGGAGATCCGCGGCCTGATGGAGCTCGCCGCGTTCACCCGACCGAAGTACGAGGAGAACCTGAACCAGTTTCTCGCCGAGAAGTGGAAGCCGCTCGAGGACGCGCTCGCCCGCGAGGACTTCCGCGCGTTCGACACGCTCTTCCACGAGGCGATCGAAGCTGCCAACGCGTATCACGAGCTCCGCGACAAGCCCTACATCCGATGGAAGCTGCCGGAGTCGCCGCCGCCGGATCTCGATCTGACGCCGCGCAGGAAGTAACGGGCGTTCGCCTGCGGACGGCGCTCGCTGCCTCGGCGGTGATCCACGGCG
>VBKG01000454.1 GCA_005879585.1 Deltaproteobacteria bacterium
CCGGCATCGAGGGCGGGGGCAACGGCTTCGGCGGCGGAGCCGGCGGCGACGGCTCCGCAGGAGAAGGCGCGGCATACGGTACGAATCCGCTCCCACCCTATCCGATCGTCGCGCGGCGTCTCGGCATGGAAGGTGTCGTGCTGCTCGACGTGCTCGTCGCGCCCGACGGCCATGCCGCCGACGTGCGCGTTGCCCGATCGTCGGGACACCCGGCGCTCGACGAATCCGCCCTGACGACGGTGCGCGAGCGCTGGCGCTTCGTGCCGGCGCGGCGCGATGGCGTGCCCGTCGAGAGCCGCGTCACGGTGCCAATCCGCTTCCGTCTCG
>VBKG01000539.1 GCA_005879585.1 Deltaproteobacteria bacterium
TGAACTCCATGGTGGACCATTCGCATCTCCTCGACTTCCCCGAGGCGCTGGCGACGCTCTTCTCGCGGCTCGGCGAGCTGAAGGTCGTACTCGGCCCGGCCGCCGCTCCCGGCGTCGACCAGGTCGAGGCGGAGCTGCGGAGCGCGCTCGCGGCCCGCGAGCGCGGCGACGTGGCGGCGGCCGTCGAGCGCATCGGCGGCGCGATGGACCGCCTCGCGACACTCGCCAGCGCGGGCGACCCGGCCGAGGGCGCCATGATGCGCGCCCTCGCCGCGCACTTCCGCCAGGCGCTGGTCCGTGGTGCGCTCGGCGACGCACGGGAAGCGGCGGACGTCATGCGCGAGCGGTCGGGCAGCGTCGTCACCCCGAAGAAGCGGGGCTGACCGCGATGCCGCGGCCGCGGAAATGGGCGGCGAGACACACGCCGAGGTTGCCCACGATGTCCGGGTCCGTGTTCAGCAGGTAGACCTCGGGCCCGACGCGCCAGATCTCGCGTTCGAGCCGCCGCGCGTCCCACCCGAGCCGGCGGCGGTCGACCTCGGCCGCGAACATCGGCACGAGCTTGTCCTTCATCCGGAGCTGCGTGTCGACGAGGAACAGCGCCAGGTCTGGCCGGAGGGTGTCGACGCGGTCGAGGAACGCGCCCACCTCGCTCTGGTCGATCTGCCGCGGCGGCGCCGACTTCGTCTCCACGTACACGACCTCGCCCTCGACGCACGCGAGCACGTCGTAGTCGCCGCCGTGCGCCGCGTGCGGGATGCGGAGGCCCCACGTCGCCGCGCAGCCGAACTCGCACGCCAGGACGTGCGCGACGTACCACTCGAGCGTCCCGCCGAAGGAGCTGATGCGCGCGTCGCCGAGCCGGTAGCGGCCGGGACCGAGGCGCACCACGAGCCCGGCCTCGACCAGGAAGCGGAGGTAGCGGCCGGCGACCGCCCGGCTGGCGTAGCGGACGAGATCGCGAGGACCGAGCTCGTGCCTGTGCTTCAGCACGTCGCGCAGGACGAGACGGTAGGAGTAGTGACGGAGGAGAGCCTCGTGGCGCTCGCGCGCCGCCCGGGCGCGCGGTACGAGGAGCGGCGTCGGGTCGCGCTGGCCGTCCCACCGGAGCCCGCGCCGGCGGAGCGCGGCGCGCACCACGAGCTCGTCCGGCCCGAGCCGCGGCTCAGGCGAGCTCCGCCGGCGCCTCGAGACACGCCTGGAGGCGCTCGAGAGCGCGGGCGGCGTAGAACCCGTCCTCGACCCGCTCGTCATAGGTGTAGCGCAGCGTGAAGACCTCGCGGCTCCCGACCGAGCCGTCGGGCAGCACGACGGGCGCCCGGTGCAGGCGCCCGAGGGTCACGAAGATCGGAATGGTCCCGTACTCGAAGAGATGATGGTAGGCGGCCTCGAGGCCGACGCTGCCGAGGTTGGCGACGAACGCGGAGGCGTAGAGGGGGTCCGGGTCGACGAAGCGCGCGGGCAGCGCGCCCCAGGCGTCGAGCCGGCGGACGACGCGGACGCCGAGACGCAGCGCCGGCGCCGGCAGGCGGAGGAACGTCTTCACCTCGCGGTCGACCGACGTCTCGCGCCCCGAGCGTCCCTCGGTGAGCGCGGCCCGGATGCGGTCGACCATGGCGTCGAGGTTCTCGGCGGGCTCGAAGCGGATCTTCGCCGTGAAGAGCGGCGCGTCGCGCTCCATGCGTTGCTTGGCGCTGAACGACAGCCAGATGCCGCGCCGGTCGTAGATACGGCTGCCGGCGACGAAGCGGTTGAGCCGCGGGAACTCCGTCAGCGCTTTGCCGATGGCGCGCAGCACGAGGTGAAAGAGGGTCACGGCGTGCTCCGGCGGGCGTGCCGCGTTGAACTCGGCCAGGAACTCCCGCGCCGGCGCGGCGTTCACCTGCTGCTCGAAGAGGACGAAGGCGCCGTTCTTCGTCGGCAGGAGGAACGGCATGATGCGCCGGAGCGGGTGGACCGGCGACGGCGTCCCGTCGGGACGCGCGAATGGCGCCATCAGGCGACGGCCGTCCGCCGGCGCTCCGCCCAGCGGTCGGCGTTCCGGAGCGCCATGGCGACGATCGTCTCCTGCGGGTTCACGCCGATCGACGACGGCAGGACGCTCGCGTCGGCGACGACCAGCCCCTCGGTGCCCCACACGGCACCGCTCGGGTCGGTCGCGCCGCGGCGCGGGTCGGTGGCCATGCGCGCCGTCCCCATGATGTGCACGGTCATGAGCTCGATGCCGGCCGCGCGCCGAGGCCGCTGGTGGATGCGGTGGAGCTCGTCGGGCCCCGCGAGCTCGGGCAGGTCGGAGAACGGAAGCAGCACGCGCCGCGCCCCGGCCGCGAACAGGAGCTCGGCGGTCAGCGCGACGCCGCGATGCGTCGTCTCGAGGTCGTGGCCGGTCAGGTTGAAGAACATGTACGGCTGGCGGTCGGGGCCGAGGATCACGCGGCCCTCGTTCTCGTCCTCGATCAGCGCCGCCGCCGTGAGCATCGAGTTGTACTCGCGCATCCGGCGGGCATGCTCCGCGCCGAGCCCCGGCATCGCCCCCGCGAGCAGCCCCGGCGGCACCGCGGCGTAGCCGATGAGCACGCCCTCGCCGAGGAAGTGATGGATGTGGAACGCCTGGTGCGTGCCGACCCACGGATCGATGCGCTGGTCGAAGATGCCGACGACCTTGGCGTTCGGGTGGGTGTGGAGGCCGCGGCCGATCGGGCGCGCGCGGAGCCAGCTGCGCTTGAGAATCCCGGGGGTGCAGCGCGCGCCGGCGGCGAGCACGACGAGCGGCGCGTGCGCACGGAAGCGGCCGCGCTTCCGGCCGTCGTCGCCGACGAAGCGGCCGCGGACGCCGATCGCGCGCGTGCCGCGGAAGAGCACGCGGTCGACGCGCGCATGGGTCACGAGCGCCGCCCCCGCCGCGAGCGCGCGCGGGATCTCGGTCACGTGCATCGCCTGCTTGGCGCCCGTCGGGCAGCCGAGCGCGCAGTTGTTGAGGCCGACGCAGCGCCGCATGTTGCGCGGCGCGCGCGCCACCGGCCAGCCGAGCCGCCGGGCGCCCTCCAGGAAGAGCCGGGTGTTGCCGCCGAAGGTGTCCTCCTGGTTCGGCTCGGCGTGCAGGATGCGCTCGGCCTCGACGAAGTAGGGGTCCATCGCGCGCGCGCCGCTCGCGTCGAGCCGGAGCTCCTTCTCCCAGTGGTCGAGCACGCGCTCGGGCGTGCGCCAGCTCATGCCGCCGTTGATGACCGTCGAGCCCCCGACGCATTTCCCTTCGGCGAAGATGATCCCGGGCTTGCCGAAGATCATCGTCGTGCCCGCGTCCCGGTAGAGGCGCTGGATCATCGTCGCGGGATCCGTCGTGAAGGTCTCGGTGCGGTGCAGGCCGCCTTCCTCGAGGATCAGCACGTCGAAACCGGCGTCGCGGAGCCGTGCCGCCGCCGTCGCGCCCCCGGCGCCGCTGCCGACGACGATCGCGTCGGCGGCGAGCTCGCGGTCCCCCTCGAGCAGCGCGCCGACGGTGACGTTCGGGTACTCGATCCGGTGCTCGGGCGGGACGAGGTGCTCAGCCGGCGCGGCCATGGAGGAGCTCCGCCCGCCGCGCGACGAGCGTCGCGGCGCGGCCGGCCCAGTCGACCTCGAGCGAGGCGAGGACGTCGGGATGTTGGTAGAAAGCGAGGAAGACGAGCGCACGGAGGCCCACGAAGAGCGGGCCGCGCAGGCCGCCCGCGTGCTCCCAGGCGGCGAGATAGCGCTGTCCCTCGTCGGGGGTCATGGCGCTGAACCGGCGCAGGCGGCGCGCGAAGAGCGGCGGCCCGTACTCGACGAGGTAGAGGCCGGCCGGGAGCCCGATGCGGAGCGGCCCGGGCAGGTACGGGAGGAAGCGTGCGACGTGGCGCAGCACGTCGTCGTCGATCGGCTGATCGAAGCCGTGGCCGCGGGGACGGATGGCGGCGATGACGGCGCGGAGGATGCGGGCCTGCCCTCGGGACATGAGCCGCCCTGGTCTAGGACGAGCCGTCGGCTCGTTGCAAGTCAGACGACGAGCGGGGTCGACGTGCGCGGATAGGTCGACGGCGCGAAGAACCAGCTCTCGATCGCGTACCGGACGTGCGGCATCGCCGGGTCGGCGGCGGTGCGATGGATGAGGAGGTGGTCGAAGAGAAGGGCGTCGCCCTCCTCGAACGCCGGCCGCCACGGGGTCGCGTCCGGCAGCTCGCGCGCGATCGTCTCCTGGGCGACGGTCCACTCGAAGAACGTGCCCGGCTCGCCCGTCGGCAGCACGCGGTCGAGG
>VBKG01000540.1 GCA_005879585.1 Deltaproteobacteria bacterium
AGTCGGACCGGAGCGCCACAGCGGCAATCCGATTCGGCTGAGCCGCACGCCGCTCGTGCCGGGAGGTCCGTCGCCCTGTCTCGGCGCGCACACCGAGGAGGTGCTGGCCGGTGTCCTCGGGCTGTCGCGTGAGGAAATCGCTCGGCTCCGCGACGACGGCGTGTGTCGCTAGCGGACCCCGAGCAAGTAGCGCGCTGGGGACGTCGACTGCATCCGTCGCACCCAATCTTTTGTGTTGACATTGCCGATGAAAGGTGAGGGCAATCTTTCATGCCGTCCGCCGGACGCATCGCGCTCGCCGCGGTTCTCGTGGCCGGCACGGGGGCCGGCGCGACGGACGTCGTGCGGCCCGCTTCGTACCGGCTGCCACCGCTCCTGGCGCAGCTCTTCGCGGCAGGCCGGACGCAGTTCGAGGCGGTGGAGACGCCGGCGAGCGGCCTCGGGCCGGTCTTCAACGCCACCAGCTGCGCGGCGTGTCACGCACGCCCGACGAGCGGGGGATCGAGCGCGGTGTCCGTCACGCGGTTCGGGCGCGACGGACCCGGCGGCTTCGACCCGATGGCGGACGAGGGCGGGCCGGTGGTCGAGGAGAAGGGCATCGTGACCGACACGTGCGCGGTTCCGGGGGAGACGGTGCCGCCCGACGCGACGATCGTCACGAAACGGAACACGCCTCCGCTGTTCGGGCTCGGTCTGGTCGATGCGATCCCGGATCGCGCCATTCTTCACCTGGCGCGGTCCGTGCCGCGCCCGGACGGTGTCATCGGTCGTCCGAACCTCGTGCACGGACGCGTCGGCCGGTTCGGCTGGAAAGCGCAGGTGGTGACGCTCCGACAATTCACCGCGGCGGCGTACCTGAACGAGCTCGGCGTGACGAGCCCCGACTTTCCGTCCGACCTGCCGCCGCAGGGTCGCGTGGTTCTCTGCGACCCGGCAGCCGATCCGGAGGACGACGGAACGCGGATCGACGCGGTGACGCGCTTTCTCCTGCTTCTCGCCCCGCCGCCGATGGTGACCGGGATCCCGGCCGTGGGGGCCGGCCGCATCGCCTTTCGCGAAGCCGGCTGCGAGACCTGCCACACGACACGGCTCCGCGTCGGCCCGACGCATCCCCTGGCCGCCGTGCGCGGCCGTCGTATCCCGATGTTCTCGGACCTCCTGCTCCACGACATGGGCTCGGCGCTGGCGGACGGAATCGCGCAGGGCTTCGCGACCGGGGCCGATTTCCGTACGCCGCCATTGTGGGGCGTGCGGGACAGCGCGCCCTACTTGCACGATGGACGGGCTGCCACGCTCCAGGACGCGATCGCGCTGCACGGCGGTGAGGGCGAGCTGGCGCGGCAGCGCTTCCTCGCGCTGCCTGCCGACCGCCAGGCGGCGTTACTCGCGTTCCTGCGGGTCATCTGAACGAAAGGAGGACGGAATGGCGACGTCGCGATCGGCACTCTACCTGGGGCTGCTGGGCGTCCTCTCCGGCGGCACTGCCTGGGCCCTCATCCCCGGCGGCCACCTCGACCATGCGGACTGCCTCGCCGAGTGGCGGGTGACGAGCCGTGCGCTCGGCCCGAGCCGCGGCGCCCGCGCGCTCGATTGCGAAGACGGCGACCCGAGCTGTGACGGCGATGGGGTTCAGAACGGCTCGTGCACGTTCGACGTCTCCATCTGCACGTTGCAGACCGATCCCCAGATCCCGGCATGCGTGCCACCCGCGGCGCTGACCGCCATCCGGAACGTGAGCGAGCAGCTCACAGTGCCGTCCACGATGTCGCGGGCAGGCTGTGGCCGCGCGACTCCGCTCATCGCGCCGCTTCGGGGCTTCCGGCGCAAAAGAATCGCGGTGGCGGTATTCTCCGAACCCCCGATCGTCTTCGCGCGGCGTCCGTCGAGGCGCGTGCGGCTCAGGATGACCGCCATGGCGGCCGGCATGCACGACGTGAACCGGCTCGTTCTCCGCTGCGTGCCGTCGTCGGTCTGCACCCAGCCGAACTGCCCGCCGAGCTCGAGAGGGCCAACAGCGCCGAACGAGCTCGTGCTCGACATCGCGGCGTCCGGCAGCGACCTCGACCTCGGGTCGACGGGCCTCGGCCACGACCTGCTCGTCCCCCCGACCCCCGTGCACGCGTGTCTCGACGGTTGCGATGCGGCGACGACCCCCTCGTGTGACATGCGCGTCGTCACGGGCGAAGGCACCGTGAACGGGACGACGTTCGGTCCGCCGAGGCCCCTCCTGGTGGGCGGCCTGCCGTTGTGTCTCGTCTCGCTGTGGGCCGAGCCGGTCGTCGGTGGCGGCATCGCCAACGTCGCGACCGGCGCCGTCGACGTGACGCTACCACTGCGCGTGCAGGCATATCTCGCCTCACCGGACGGCATCTGCCCGCGCTGCGTCGGCCGCCGCTGTCAGGGCGGCGCGAACGACGGCGGCGCGTGTGAGGTGGACGGGACCTTCTTCCCGGGCGCCGTGCTCGAGGAGTCGTACCAGGTGTCGAAGGCGTGTCCGCCGGCCGACTCGCCGGTCGCGACGCTGGCGCTGAACGTGCCCCTCACGACCGGCACGTCCATGCTCGAGCCCGCGGCCGGGCAGGATCCCGCACGACCGTGCGCCGCGCCGAACGATCCGACCTCCGCGGGCGCGCCGTGCGCATGCGGGAGCGACTGTACGGGTGACGCCTGCGCTTTTCACGTCACCGACTCGGCGACCGGCGCGCTCATCTGCCTCGACGCCCGGGGAGGCGTCAGCCAGCGCTGCTGTACCGACGACACGACGCGGCCCTGCTTCGCGACGCCGGTCACCCGGGTCGGGCACGCCGCGGTGCCGAGCCCGGCCTGGCCGGATCCACGCTATCCGAAGTCCGGCGGATTCTCGCTTGCGGCGACGTTCTGCGTCGGTGCGACCGGAACGGATCCGATCGACTCCGTGTTCGGCTTCCCCGGCCCGGGCGCCGTCATCCTTCCGGGCAAGGCCTCCTGGATGACGCCGCTTCCGCTGCCCTGCGGC
>VBKG01000541.1 GCA_005879585.1 Deltaproteobacteria bacterium
CGACGGTTCCCGCCGCACCCCCGGCGGCGAAGAACGCACGGACGACTTCCTGCCCGCCCCCGATCTCGGCGAAGGCGCCGTACGTTCGAGCGTTGAGATTGAGCGCGAGCGCCTTCTGTCTCGTCGTTGGAGTGGATCTGTCCATGGATTCCTCGCAGCAAGATCATCGCGGCCGGGCCCGCCGCCGTCTCCACCCGGCGGAGGTGGCGCCCGGGTAGAGGCCACGACTCGTCATGTCCCGGGCGCCCGCCGACCGTGGCTGGCGTTGCCGCGATCGAGGTTCGGACCTGCATCGAACCCCCGATCTGCGCTGTCGTCTCCGCAATGAGCGTGCCGCCTACGAACGCCCTAGGGGAACGGCCGTCTCGAGACTCGGATGCCGAACTCGGCAACCGTGCCGATGTATTCGGCACCGGCCACTATCCTCACAGGACTTCGCGCGGCGGCCATGGTCCAAGCCCCTCGGCATTCGCCGGCACGGCGGTTGCGAGGGACTGAAACCGATGCTGCGCATCACCGACATCCTGTACATGACCGCGGACGGCCGGGCGACTTGGATGCTGCGGTTGGAGGGTACGCTCAAGGACGAATGGGTCAGAGAGCTCCGGCGGGCGTGGCGGCGGATCCGAGAGGCAGAGCCTGGAGTCCCGATCCGGGTCGAGCTTGCGGACGTCCGTTTCGTCGATCCGGCCGGAAAGGTGCTGCTTGCCGAGATGTACCGCGACGGCGTCGAGATCGTCGCCGGCGACTGCCTCGCCGCCGTCATCCTTGACGACATCGTAGAACGGTCGACCCGCGATCGGCGCGCCCGCTAGTCGCCGCGTATGCCACGGGACTTCACAGCCTCGGGCGGATCGGAAGCGCCACTCCGCTCGACTGGGCACGCCTGGTCCACTATTAGTCAGATGGCATCGCCCGTCCCGCGAGCGGACGGCGTATCGTCGCTGAGGATGGCGAAGAACGACGAGCTCTCGTCCGAGTCAGACGCCATCGAATCCACCGAGGGCACCACCCTGGCGGCGCGATTCCAGGCGCTGCTTTCCGTCGCCGAATCGATCAGCTCGTGTCGAGAGCCGGAGGAGCTCTTCGGCCGCCTGGCGGCCGAGCTGCAGCGGGTCGTGCGCTTCGACTTCGTCGGCGCCTCGTGTTACGACCACGAGCGCGGCGTCGTGCGGGGCGCGATGCTGGAGACCGGCAGCACGGCGCTCGTGCCCCGAGAGGAGATGGTCGCGAAAGAGACGCCGCACGCGATCGTGATCGAGTCGCAGCAGCCGCTGATCGTCTCGGACACCGGCGCTGAAACGCGATGGCCCGAGCGGATGGCGATGATCCGGAACGACGGCATCGGAAGCTTCTGCGTGCTGCCCCTCACGACCATTCACACGCGACTCGGGACACTCGGATTCGCGCGGCGCGACCGTGCGACGTACACCGACGCCGAGGTCCAGTTCATGGGCGAGGTGGCGAAGCTCGTGGCCGTCGCGATCGAGAACGCCATGGCGTTCGGTGAGATCGGGCGCCTCAAGGACAAGCTCGCCGAAGAGCGCTTGTACCTCGAGAGCGAGATTCGGAACGAGCAGTCGTTCGAGCACATCATCGGCGACAGTCCCGCACTGCGCCGGACGCTCCAGCAGGTGGAGATCGTCGCACCGACCGATTCGACGGTCCTGCTTCTCGGCGAAACGGGCACGGGCAAGGAGCTGCTCGCGCGGGCCATCCACGACCGAAGCCACCGCCGCGACCGCACGTTCGTGAAGCTCAACTGCGCCGCCATTCCGTCGGGCCTACTCGAGAGCGAGCTCTTCGGGCACGAGCGGGGCGCCTTCACCGGCGCCATCGCCCAGAAGATCGGCCGCTTCCAAGTGGCCGACGGCGGCACGCTGTTCCTCGACGAGGTCGGCGAGATCCCGCTCGAGCTCCAGCCGAAGCTGCTGCGCGTCCTGCAGGAGCAGGAGTTCGAGCGGATCGGCAGTACGAAGACGATCAAGGTCGACGTCCGCCTCATCGCCGCGACGAACCGCGACCTCCTTCGGATGGTGGAAGAGCAACGGTTCCGGGACGATCTCTACTACCGGCTGAACGTGTTCCCGATCCAAGCCCCGCCGCTCCGCGAGCGGCCCGAGGACATTCCCGCCTTGGTGAGCTACTTCGTCCAGCGGTTCGCGCGTCCCATGAACCGCCGGGTCGAGGTCATCCCGAGCGAGACGCTGGACGCGCTCCGTCGGTACACGTGGCCCGGGAACATCCGCGAGCTCGCGAACCTGATCGAGCGCGCGATGATCCTTTCGCGCGGCCGGAGGCTCGAGGTGCCGCTCGACGACCTTGCGCGGCGTCGGGGACCCGCGCCGATTGGCCACCATGACACGGCGGGCCGCGGTATCGACCGCGCCGACATCCTGCGTGCCCTCGAGCAGGCGAACTGGGTGCTGGGAGGCCCCCGGGGTACGGCCGCGCGTCTCGGCATGAAGCGGACGACGCTCCAGTCGCTGATGAAGCGACTCGGGATCGAAAAGCCCGCCTGATCCTCCCGCTCGACCGACGGTGAGCGGCACACTCGGTGCCGAGATTCGGCACGTGTGTCGAGCATCGGCACCGACCAAGGTCTCGGTGTTCGTGGATGAGTCCCCTGGATGCCACCGGCACAGGCCGGCACGGCGCTTGCGGAGTGCGCGAGTGAGGCAGGACACCATGAGGGCGACCGAGGAGCTGTGGGGCATCCGCACCGATCGACGACACCGCGATCACGGATGGAAGGACACACGACCGTCCCCGAGCTTGGGCACGGCTCACCTCTCCGCCTCGAAAACGGGATTGGTGTTGGTCGGCGGTGGAGCGCGCGGCGCGTATCAGGCGGGGGTGTTGCAGGGTCTGGCAGA
>VBKG01000542.1 GCA_005879585.1 Deltaproteobacteria bacterium
GCCGTCGAGGAAGTCGGCGCGCCGCAGCCGCTGCGTGAGCTCGGCGACCGTCATCCCTGCACCGCCGGGCTGCCCGGAACGATCGCGCCCGACCAGGGCGCACGATCGAGCCAGCGAAGGACCCGCGCGCCCTCCGCCGACTCCGAGCTCAGGTCGACCACGGCGGCGACGGCGGACTGGTTCCGCTGCGCCTGCGTGTCGGCCCGACCCTCGAGCAGCACCGTGCGCGGCTCCTCTTCGACCATGAGCTGCACGAGATGTGGGTCGGCGACCTGTGTCGTGATCTGCTGGAAGAAGCCGGTCGAGTCCGTGTCACGCTGGGCAACCAGGTCGGCGGCGGTATCGGCGTCGAAGCCGAGGAGCGCCTGCAGCACCGCGGGCGACGCGTTGCGCAGGTGGATGTTGTTGCTGCGGCTGTAGACCGAGAACACCTCGCGCAGCCCGGGGATGCCGTCGTGACCGTAGAACAGCGCGGGCGTCACGCCGCGCACCAGCAGCAGCTCCTCCGGCGAATCGAAGAAGCCGTTCTTGGCGCGATACGACGGCCGCCGCTTGAGGTAGAACTCGCTCTCCGCGCCGTGCGCGCGCTTCAGATGGTCGGCGTCGCGCCAGTCGAGGATCGAGTCGACGACGGTGGACACCTCGTTCGTCGCCCGCCGGTCCATGCCCTTGGTCGTATTTCCACCGCGCATGAGATTGGTGATGACCCGGGTGAGGAGGGCGTCGTCGATCTTGTTGAGCGAGAGGCGCCCGCCCTCGTCCGTCATGCGGACGGTGTAATGGCCGCCGGCGAACTCCCCGTCGTGCCATTGCCCGTCGGCGGGCAGCGGCTCGTCGTCGTCGTCTGACTCGGCGTCGACCGGCTGGGCGATGGCACCGGGAGCGGCGCGCTCGCGTGCACGGTCGGCGTCGAAGATCGTCCGGTTCATCCCGGCAAGCGCGAGGTAGTAGGCGCGCGTCTCCTCGGAGAAGTTGACCGCCGCCATGGCGTCGTCGCGGATGTAGCGGGCAAAGTCCATCGCCAGCACGCCGAGAATGACGAAGATCCAGAGGACGAGGAGGAGCGCCACCCCGCGCTCCTCGCGGCGCCCGGCCCGCGCGCTACTCCTCATCCCCGCCTTCTTCCTGGCCGCCCGAGGACAGCGCCCCGCTCCCGTCGGTACCTCCCGTACCCTCGTCGTCGGTGGCGGGGGCCAGCTCGTCGTCGTCGACCTCGCCGGTATTCTCGCCGTAGGCCGTGGCCATGATCGGGATCTCCTGGCCCCACACGTCGAGCTCGAGCCCCGGAAGCCCGGTCACGACGATGCGCACGGCGGCCGGCATCATTTCGTCCGTCTGACCGTCCCACGCCTCGCGCCACTCCGTCTCCGCACCGTCATTCATGAGGTACTCGAACTTGACGCTCTTGAACCCGTGGAGGAGGTCGACGCCGGCGGTGAGCGACGGGTCGCTGTCGACGGGGTCGCGCCCCAGAGCGT
This sequence comes from Deltaproteobacteria bacterium, assembly GCA_005879585.1. Lineage (GTDB taxonomy): Bacteria > Desulfobacterota > Binatia > DP-6 > DP-6 > DP-3. The sequence continues at coordinate 1,479 of VBKG01000542.1, forward strand.
CGGGAGAGAAGAAGGGCGTCTCCTTGAGGACGAGGCACGGCGCCACGGTACACGGCGCTTCCTCGGCCAGCTGGTAGACGACGCGCGCGAGCCCGCCGCCGCCCTGCTGCGCGTTGGCCGTAATGAACGTGAGCGAGGTGGCTGTGCCCACGAAGTACGGGTAGACGTCGTCGTCCTTGTTGCGCGCGGGATACGGCACGGCGGACTTGATCTGCCGGATCAGTACGTCCGTGGCGACGCGCAGCCGCTGCGCCGTCACCACCGCCACCTCCCCCGATTGCACCGCGCGGATGCCGAGATGGAAGGCGCCGTAGCAGATCGCCGTGATCATCGCGAGCGCGCTCATGGCGAGCACGAGCTCGAGAAGCGTGAATCCGGAGCGCCGATCAGTCATTTTCCGGCGCCGCCCGCAGGCTCTTGAGCGTGTAGGTCTTGACCCCGATGCCGTCCTCCCACGCGACGTCCACCTGCAGGTAGCGCAGGCTCAGCTCGGACTCGAAGCCGAGCTCCGACTTGCGGAGGCCCTCGGACGCCCCGGCGTGACGGACGACCATCCGGATCCGGTATCCCTCACCGCTCGTCCGCTCCTCGGTGTGATCGCGGATCTCCGGTTGGAAGAGGAGCGCGTCCATCGCCGCGCGCGCCGCGAGCACCGCACGGCTCTCCCGTGACGCCCGGTCCTGGAGCCGGAGGCTGCCGCTGAACAGCTGGAGGCAAGTGACCGCCCCCATGCCGACGATCGCGAGCGCGACCGCGATCTCGATCAGCGTGAACCCGCGCGTCCCCGCCCGGCGTCCCGTCACTGCACCGTCACCGTGCCCACCAGAGGATCGAGGTGGATGAGGATGCGGTTCGCCTGCCCCTTCTCGATCCAGTCGCGCCGGCTGACGAGCGAGATGTCGGCACCGCTGGTCGCCCCGTTCGGATAGAAGAGGATCTGGGCGACGCCGGGTGCCGGATTGAACCCGCCGCGGATCTGCTCGATGACCGCGCGGTCACTCAGCACGGCCGAGCGCCCGCCCGTCGTCTGGATCGCGTTGGTGGCCTGCACGATCACGAGCTCTTGCGGCTTCCCGACGGCGACCGCCTCGCCGCGGCAGTAGTGCATGGTGGCCGCGATCTGACGGGCCGCGCGACGCACTTCCCGGCTGTCGAAGCCGCCTTCGATCATCGGCACGACCAGCGCGCTGCCGATGGCGATGATGAGCAGCACCATCGCCATCTCGATCAGCGTGAAGCCGCGCGCGGCGCGGGTCATCCCGTGCCGCCTTCCCAGCTCGTGATGTCACGGCCGTCCCCATCACCCCCCGGCGCCCCGTCGGCACCGTAGGAATAGAGGTCGTAGGGGCGGCCGGCCTCGCCGGGGCTCCGGTAGTAGTACGGGTGGTCCCACGGATCCTTCGGCAGTTCCTTCTTGAGGTACGGCCCGTCCCAGCGGTCGGTGCCGAAGGGACGCTGGCGGAGCGACGCGAGGCCCTCCTGGGTGCTCGGATAGCGGCCGACGTCGAGCCGGAAGGTGTCGAGTGCCGTGCCGAGCAGCTCGATCTGGGCGCGGGCCGCCCCCACCTTGGCCTTCTCCTCCTGCCGGATGAAGCGCGGGCCGACGAGAGCCATCAGAAG
>VBKG01000543.1 GCA_005879585.1 Deltaproteobacteria bacterium
ACGGCTGACGTAGTGATCGGTCGGGCCGTACAGCGCGTCGCTCACCGCCATGTCGTACGCCGAGATCGCCTTCGCGACGGTGCCTGCGGCGCCGCCGGCGCGGAAGAACCAGCGGGCGACCTCCTGCCCGGCACCGATCTCTGCAAAAGTGCCGTACCTCGCGGCATCGAGATTGATCCAGAACGCCTTGTCGTGCGTGCTCCGCGCCGGTCTTGCGAGCAAGGTGTTCTGCAGGGACGTCGCAGAGACGCTGGCCGAGGGGCGTGCCGAACGGGTTCCTGATGTCAGCCTCATCGGGTGGCAACCTTTTCGGCTAACGGTGCCCAGCCGCCGCCGAGCTCCTTGACGGGCTCGGCAACCGCCGCCGTTGTGAGGAAACTCCGCGTGGCTGCGAGGGCGTCGTCGATCAGGCTTCTCGCGTGGTGGAAGTCCGTGGGCAACACGTGTCGCGGGTTGGGGGCCGGCAGGACGATCAGCTCGACCCTGCTGGAGTATCGAGCGATGTCGGCGCGCAGCTGAGAGGCGATCAGCAGCGTGATGCCGTGGATCGCCGCGTCGAGGGCGCCGCGCGGGAGCTTCGGGAGCGCGCGTGAGCCGTCGTGGGTCGGGAGCACGTAGACGCGTTCGGCGCCAAGGTCGACTGCGTGGGAGATCGGCGTATTGTTGACTACGCCGCCGTCGACGAGGCGCCGGTCTCCCCAGCGCACCGACGGCAGGAGGCCGGGGATTGCGACCGCCGCGAGCACCGCGTCGATGACGGGCCCGCTGGAGAGTAACACTTCCTCGCCGTTCGTCAGGTCGAAGGTGACGAGGTGCAGCGGAACGACTGCCTGTTCGAGGCGATCGATCTGCAGATGTTGGCGGGCGAGTTGGCGGAGACCGTGATCGGGGACGAGGTGGTCGTCGCGGCTCGTCACTCCGGCGATGAGCGCACGCAGTCCGACCGGGAAGACGTCTTCGCGCCGAAGGCCGCGCCAGATCGCCCCGAGCTCGTCCGCGGTCGCCACCGTCTGCGGGCGGGAGGCCACGAAAGCCGCATTGAGCGCGCCCGCAGAAGCGCCGACCAGCAGGTCGGGGACGATGCCGCGTTCGTACAGCGCGCGCAGCATGCCGACCTGCAGCGCACCGAGACTGGCTCCCCCCGACAGGACGAACGCAGTGCGAGGACGACGGGTTCGGCCGAAACGCCCCCTGACCCCGCGGATCAGCGCCCGCATGCGGGCCGGATTGACGCTCATGGCCTGCTCCGGAACGCCTTGTCGTGTGTGCTCCGCGCCGGTCTTGCGAGCAAGGTGTTCTGCAGGGACGTTGCAGAGACGCCGGCCGAGGGTCGTGCCTGATGCGTTCCTGGCGTCGGAGTCATCGGGCGGCGACCTCTTTGGCTGGCGGTGCCCAGCCGCCGCCGAGCGCCTTGTAGAGGTTCACGACCGCAATGAGCTGATCGCGCTGGGTCTGTGCGAGGGCGTTCTCTGCCGGATAGAGCAGCTGCAAGGCGTCCAGCACCTCGATGTAATTCGAGAGGCCCGTCTCGTACCGGAGGAGCGACAGCCGCACGGCCTCCTGGAGCGCGACCACCTGCGCTTCCTGCGCCCTCCGCTGTTTGGCGAGCCCCGCCTCCGCCGCCAGCGCGTCCGCCACTTCCCGGAACGCCTCGACGATCGTCGCGCGGTACCGGGCGATGGTCTCGTCCCAGAACGCCTGCTGCGCCCGGTACGACTCGATCAGCCGCCCCCCCTGGAAGAGGGGGCCGCTCACGTTCGCGGCGATGTTCCAGACGCTCGCGCCGTTCTTGAAGACGTTGCCGATCTTCGAGCCCGCATTGCCGTACAGGGCGGAGAGCCCGATGGTGGGAAAGAAATTCGCGACCGCCACCCCGATCTCGGCGTTGGCATTGATCATGCTCTGCTCCGCTTGCCGGATGTCGGGTCGTCGCCGGAGGAGATCGGTCGTCAGTCCCGGCGGTGTGACGGGCGTCGCCTGGTGGACGAGCGGCATGCCGCGGTCGACCGGCCCCGGGTTCGCGCCGAGGAGCACGCTGAGCGCGTCCTCCTGCTGCGTGATCTGGCGCTCGAGGATAGCGACGGTCGCGATGCTCGACTGCAGGTTTGCCTCGGCACGCGACGTCGAGATCTTGGTGTCCGTACCGCCGACGTACCGCCGCGTGAAGACGTCGAGCGTGCGCCGATAGGTCTCCGCGCTGTCGAGCGCGATCGCGAGCTCGCGATCGAGCTCGAGGAGCGTGAAATAGTTCGTCCCCACGTCGCTCATGAGGGTCACCACGACACCCCGGCGGGCCTCCTCGGTGGCCAGGAACTGCGCGCGTGCGGCCTCGGTCGCGCGGCGGATGCGGCCCCAGACGTCGATCTCCCATGCCACGTTGAGCACCCCCTGGAAGGTATTGAAGGTCGTGCTGGGAAAGGTCGGGGTGAAAAAGATCTTCTGGCGCTCCGCCGACCCCTGATATCCGACGTGCGGATAGAGGTCCGAGGCGGCGACGCCGACCTGCGCCCGTGCCTCCTCGATGCGCGCGACGGCGCTCTGGAGATCGTAGTTGCCCGCGAGCGCCCCGCGCACGAGGTCCTGGAGGGTCGGGTCGCCGAACACCTGCCACCACGGGAGGTCCGCGAACGAGGCCGCGTCGGCCGGGCCGATCCGGCCGCGGAAATCGTCCGGCGTCTCGACCGGCGGTCGCCGGTACTGCGGCCCGACCTCGAGACGCCAGAGCCGGCCGAGGAGGCCCCGCGGCTCGGCCGTCGGCGCGCAGCCCACGAAGAGGACCACCGCCGCCACGGCGGCGCGTGCGCTCCGCATCATCAGCTGACGTGCTCCTGCGCGGGCACCGTACCCGGCGCTGCGGGGCGGGCCTCGACACGTCGTCGCGACCAGCGCTGAGACACGCGCTCGACGACAACGAAGAGCACGGGGACGAGGAAGATCGCGATGCCGGTCGAGAACAGCATGCCGGTGATGGTGACCGTCCCGATCAGCCGGCGCGCCACGGCGCCCGCGCCGAGCGCGTTCCAGAGCGGCATCAGGCCGAAGATGAACGCGAACGACGTCATGAGGATCGGCCGGAGCCGCCGGCGCGCGCCGTTCAGGGCGGCGTCGACGAGCGACGCGCCCTTCTCGAG